>JASFEQ010000213.1:0-7817 GCA_050124735.1 Desulfobacteraceae bacterium
GAGCAAATGAGACCCCGGTTTAATAGAGGTATTGCCATCCTCCGGGGTTAGCCTTCCAATGACCAGGTGAGGCCTATTGCCATATCTGGAATGAACCCCACCGCAGTTGGCCTTGACGATCATTGAGGTATAAGAAGTCACCTGGCCCTGGATTTGGACTGTGATTTCCCCCCCCTGAGTGATTAGAAACTCTATTGTTTCCTTTATCGTCTGTCTGTCTCTTGCATTGTACAGCGTCATGGAAACCTCGCATCTTGTGGCCCATTGAAAAAGACTAACTCTTTCTTTGCAAACCCCTTGCCATACTATTACGGCAGAAATAATCTTGATATTCCAACTGTTTAAACCACCTCTGGGAAAGGTCGAATTTGCCGATTGACAAAAATTGTCAAGGCTGAACAAATTTCAGCATAGTTTCATATAAGACAGGGCTTCTAATTGTCTCTGATCAAAAGGAAAGATGGGAAATTTGACGACCTATTAACCGCCTAGTCGCCCGAAGAGAAAGACAGTACCATTAAGGATTAGGGCACAATCTCCAGGGCTTTATGCGGATTGGATCAGATTGCGCGGTGGCTCTCAAAGTTATTTCACTTTGCTCAGATGATACGCCAAGTCATCAACCTTCACACTGAAGTCCACATTTTCCAGAAGGCAACCCTCCGGCTGCCTCAGCTGAACGGGGGAAAAATTGATAATGGCCTTTATGCCAGCTTTTAACAGAAGGTCTGCCGCACCCTGGGCCTGTGAGGGCTGAGCGGCTATAACACCCACCTCGATGCCCAATTCTTGCGTCAAGGGCTTTAGTTTTTCAACGGACTGAATGATCAGTCCACATGGCAACTCTTTTCCGATTTTCTGAGGATCTGCATCAAATGCGGCCACAAATTTGTAACCCCTTTTCTCAAAATTCGCATTTTCTACGAGTGCCATCCCCAGATTTCCTATACCCACGATGCCCATTTTCCATTCACGGTCTGAAACCAGGATCTTTCTGATCTCCTTCAGAAGATCCGGCACATCGTAGCCAATGCCGCGAACGCCGAACTCACCAAAATAGGAGAGATCCTTCCTTACCTGAGCCGGATTCACATTACAGAGTTCGGCCAGCCTCTCGGAGGAGACTAACTGTTCACCCTTCTCCATTAGCCTCTCCAGCGGTCTGGAGTACAAAGCAATACGCTCAATGGTGGCATCAGGTATTTTTGATTCCTTGACCATGAATATCCTTTAATGCAAAGCCCTTCTCTCGCCTTCGCCAGGATGCCTCGCTGCCCGGAAAGCGGGAATCCGCTTTGCTCTGATAAGCACGGGAAGGAATGGCGAGAGGCGACCGCGGCGTAGCCCGCAGGGCGCCCGTCCTCCGCAGTAGCACTGCTACGCAGGGTGGAAAGCCGGGTTTACCTCGCCATAGCTTTGCGACGGTGGGTGGCTTCGGCGTAGTTCCGCTTGGCTTTGCCACAGATGCCCCGCCCTGTGGGCGGGGAGTTTCACTCTATCGGTGCAAAGCAGGCATTTTTTTTGAAAAGGAAACCTCTTTTTATTTTACAATATTCCGAAGGTTTTGTGAATTTTTGCACATAACAAGAGAGAAAAAAGAGGGCCTTAGGAACTCAGGCCCTCTCTTCTAAAGACCTTTAGCCTCCAATTAATTTTACAACATCCTCCAATGATGGGAGTTTGAAGACCATGATAAAGCAGATCAGCAGGGCGTAGATACAGAGGGACTCAATAAGGGCGAGACCAATAATCATGGTGGTCATGATCTTACCACCCGCCTCGGGGTTTCTGGCCGTCCCTTGGAGCGCCCCGTTAATGGCATGACCCATGCCGAGGCCCGTCCCAAAAGCGGCTACCCCAATACCGAAACCGCAGGCAATGGCAATTGCAAAATAGATCCAAACGGCAGAAGATTTGCCTGACCCCTCATCGGCCAGGGCCACTGAGGCCATTCCCAAAATCAGGACCACTGCTAAAATGCTTGTAACAAATTTCTTCGACATATCAACCTCCTTCTCTCTTTATTTGCCTTCTTCCAAAAAATTATCTGCATTGTTTATACACACAGGATTTCCCATCTCACTGAGAGTCGGAGTGCTACAAGGCTTCAACTCGACGACTGCCCATGTGGAACGGTGGAATGAGGGCGTAGGCTCTCCGAGCCTGAGCCCTTATCTTCTAGTGTGCCTCTTCCATGGCACCAGCAAAATACACAATGGAGAGGAGCATGAACACAACGGCCTGTATAAAGCTCACCAGAATCCCCAAGAATAGGATCGGCAGGGGCGCCAGATAAAGACCAGCAAGGGCGAAGAGGATGCCGAGAATCTTCTCCTTACCAAAGATGTTGCCAAAAAGTCGGACGCTCAATGACATGACGCGCGCAAGGTGTCCAATCCCTTCAATGACGAACATCAAGGGGGCCAGCACCCAGACAGGTCCAAGGAAGTGCTTGATATATTTGGCACCATGAAACTTGATCCCAATGGCGTGGGTCAAGATAAAGGTGCATATGGCCATGGACAAGGTCGTATTGATGTTGGCGGTGGGCGAGAAGAAACCGGGCACAAGTCCTATCAGGTTGCATATGAAAATGTAGAGGAAAATGGTGGCAATGTAGGGGAAGAAAGCCCTTCCCTCAGGCCCAGTGACGTCCACCATGAAATTCTCCAGACCTTCAATAACAATTTCCAAAAAGTTCTGTCGCTTCCTGGGGAGCAATTGGACACCTCTGACGAGTAATGCACCACCGATAATCATGATGAGCATCACAAACCATGAATAAATGACGTGTTGGTATTCGTGCGCAAAGTGTCCAAGCCCAAAGGCGCTAAGGATTTCAGTCAGAAAATAATAGTGGTGCTCCATCTTTAAGTCGCCTCCCCGTTAACTGTTTTCAAGGCTGTCCTGATTCCGAAACTGACGATGCTGATAAATACTGTTGAAAGCCCAACGGCTAGACCTACGGGATCGACCCACCCGCGTTTGATCACATAGCAGATAACCGCTCCCAAAGCCAAGAGTCGCAAGTAATACTTCACGATAATGAAGAACTTTGAGGCGTTCATGACGCCTTGTGCGGAAAACCCGCGGCGTATTGTATGCTGGAGGACCTTAAAATTGGCTATGATGATGAATCCCCCCAGGATGATCCCCAGGGTGAAGGACGAACTCAACAGGAAATAACTTATTAGACTCATTATGAGAAGGCTGACCCAGTTCAGTTTTTTCAGTTCCTTGTATGCCTTTTCCCAGTCCATCCTTTTCTCACTCGAAATATTTTTTGCCCTTTTTATACATGATATGTAGGTTTTTGAACGCCGCTGCGATACCACAACCCAAAAAAACAAAGAACATCCATGGGCTCGTTCCTAGCCATTTATCCAGGTAGTAGCCTATCCCTACACCGATTGCGATCGCAAGGGCCATGGACAGACCAACAGTACTCAGATAATAGAGGCCCCTAATAAGCTTCTTGGTTTCCTCATCCATTGATCATCAAGACCGCTGGTCCTACCCATCTGCCTGAGACCGCGTTGTCTCTATCACAGTCCTTTCTGCAAAGTCAATAGAATTTTAGAAAGATTTCACAAGCTCAAATCCGCGTTTTGGATATAGAGCAGGGAATTCTCTTCCCCCATAAGGAATATCTATTAAAATCCAGTATTTTCAATATACTACGTCTTTTCAAGAAAGGGCATCAAAACTCGTTGCAGCGCCGTCAATGGTTTTTTGGATGCTATTCTCATCGTGAGCGGTTGAAACGAAACAGGCCTCAAAAGGGGATGGCGCCAGATATATTCCCTGCTCCAGCATCTTTGCGTAATAGCTCTTGTATTTATCCGCATCACTTGCCTTTGCTGAGGCAAAATCCGTCACTAGGTTTTCGCCAAAAAAGAGGGACCCCATGGATCCAATTCGGTTTATAACCACTTTCACACCTGCTGATTTAGCGGCATCCTCCAGACCGGAAAAGAGCATTCTCCCTTTCTCTTCCAGCTCCTGGTAAACACTCTTGTTTTGGAGGACTTTCAGTGTGGCCAGACCAGCCGTCATGGCCAACGGATTACCTGACAGGGTACCTGCTTGATAGATATCCCCCTCAGGGGCCATTTTTTCCATAATATCCCTTCTGCCACCATAGGCGCCTACAGGCAAGCCACCTCCAATAATTTTACCTAGGCAGGTGAGATCGGGCATGAGACCGTAAAGTTCTTGGGCTCCCCCTGGACCGACTCTAAAACCGCTGATCACCTCATCAAAAATGAGCAGTACGCCATTTTCCATGGTAATTTCCCTCAACTCTGTCAAGAATTCCTTTTGGGGGACGATAACCCCCATATTTCCAGGAATGGGCTCAATGATAACAGCGGCTATCTCCGACCCGAATTTTGCAAAGGCCTGCACAACGCCATCCAGATCATTGAAGGGGAGTGAAATGGTTTGCCTGGCCACATTTTCGGGTACTCCCGGGCAACCTGGAATTGCAAAGGTTGCCACACCTGATCCGGCTGACACCAGCAGACTGTCTGCGTGCCCATGATAACAGCCCTCAAACTTGATAATTTTCTCCCTACCTGTGAAGCCCCTAGCGAGACGGATGGCGCTCATTGTGGCCTCAGTCCCAGAATTTACCATCCTAACCATCTCGATAGAGGGTACCATATTTATGATCGTTTCCGCCATTTCCAATTCTAGCTCGGTTGGAGCGCCGTAACTGGTTCCTTTCCATACCCTCTCCTCCAAGGCCTTGACCACTTCTGGATGCCCATGCCCCAAAATCATGGGTCCCCATGAGCATACGTAATCCACGTACTGATTCCCCTCCATGTCCCACAAAAAACAGGCCTCTGCTCTATCGATAAAGGGAGGATCCATGCCCACCGCCTTGCCAGCCCTCACGGGGCTATTAACCCCTCCTGGTATGATCTTTCTCGCCTTTTCAAATAGCGCCTTCGACTTCTCGCCCATGTTTATTCTCCAGAAAAGTGCTTACTTCATTCAAACTCCCTCTAATCAAAAACAAACCTCGAATTTCCATCCCATAAATAGGGGATTTTTTCTCTGAGCAAGGCCGCACAAAGGTTTTCGCCGAGGCGTACAGATGGGTACGTCGCAGGCGGAGACCTGCGGAGAACGCGGCTCAGAGGAAAAAGAGCCATTTATGGATGGAAATTCTAAAAGTATTGCATGCTCGTCTTCTTAAACTCCTTCTCACTAAAGAGCAGAATATAATTCTTAATTCCAGTTTCATGTGAGATACGCTGGGCTATTTTAAAACATTCATTCTCGTTATCCCCATGGATCATGGTATAAAGGTTGTATTTCCAGTCCTTCTGTGGCCTTCTCTGATAACAGTGGGTCACTTCGCGGAATTGGGCCATAGTCTCTCCCGCTTCTTCCACCTTGTGTTCCGGCACGAGCCAGGCAATCATGGCGTTGGAGCTGAATCCTGCCTCTTGATGGCGTAATGTGGCACCAAATCTCCTGATAACCCCCTTCTTTTTAAGAGATCTAACCCTCTCCACAAACTCATCTTCGCTAATTCCTATCTTTTCGGCCATCACGGCGAAGGGCCTGGGGTCAAGTGGTAGGTCTCCCTGAATGAGTCCGATTATTTTCTTGTCTAACGCATCAACCATTGCATTACGAGATGTCTCTCAATACCTGTTTAACACGCGAAATAAGAAACCCGCAAATGTATTTGTTCCACATTCAAAAAATTCCCATGTGGGAATAACTAATGCCCCCTATCTTGTCAAGAATAAAGGAGATCTGCTTGCCGCTCCATCCGCCATAGCCCCGCAAACGGGATCTCCGCCTCGCTCCGACAGGCTATTGTGCCTGCCGCAACTCGACTGAGGTCTTCGAGTGAGCTGCAGTCCAACTCTTGACACAGGTCTCACGTCGGGGCGCTTTATTAAACTTGAAAACTTGTGCCGAATCATATATGAATACCGTGCGACGTAGCACCCCATTCTCTTGCTGATAAAGGATTTATTGCGCTTTGCACCTGTTTATTGGGAAAGCCCACCAGGTTCGGACGCTGAATTGGTAGATAATTTCTGGAGTATCCATGTTACCTTACCTGAAAATAGCCGAGCAAAGGATCAGAGAGGCCATGGAAAGAGGGGAATTTGATGACCTTCCTGGCCAAGGCGAACCATTGAACTTCGAAGACGATAGTCGTGTCCCAGAGGAACTTCGATTGGCTTACAAGCTCTTGAAGAACGCAGACTGTCTGCCACCCGAGCTTACGCTGAAAAAGGAGATCAGGCAGATGGAAGATATGCTGGAGAGCATTCCTGATGAAAAAGAAAGATATCGCCAAATTAAGCAGATCAATTACAAGATCATGAAACTGAACATGATGGGCCATAAATCTCCCCTACTGGAGGAAAAGGAGATTTATTACAAAAAACTGGTCGAAAAATTTGACAAAAAGTAAAGCCCCCCGCGCCAAAACGCGGGGCAACCACGTCCCCGTCTCTCCATCCTCCCCAGTAGTCTGCTACGAAGGACGGGCGCAGTAGCCTGTCGGAGCGAAGCGGAGATCCCGTTTGCGGGGCTACGGAGGATGGAAAGGCGAGTGACACAGCAAAGAGTGGGGCGTTTTCATCATGGACATGAAGAGGGACTATTATGAGGATATCCAGCTTCTGGACAGTAAGGTCCTCTGGTTTTGGTTCCTGGTGCTTATTACCTTCCTGATCGTCTTTCCCTTCTTGATCCCGAAACTAACGGGATCCTCCTACTACATCTATATGGCCAACTATATGGCCATTCACGTCATTGTGACACTCGGTCTTAATATCCTTGTGGGCTATACTGGCCAGATCTCCTTGGGACATGCAGGTTTTTTCGCTCTTGGCTCTTATTTCACCGTACTTTTCATGACCAACCTGAATTTCCCTTTTCTCCTTGCACTGGTGCTCGCAGCGTTCATTGCAGCCTTTTTCGGCTTTATTTTGGGCCTGCCAGCTCTCAGGTTGGAGGGTCCCTATCTGGCCATCGCCACACTAGGATTTGGCATGGCAATCACCCAGGTCATAGGGCGCTGGGAGATCTTTGGAGGAAGGATGGGCCTCGAGGCGCCCCCTTTGGATCTCTTCAAACCGTTTGGCTCCTACATTCTTGAGACCGATACGCAGAAATATTTCTTGATTGTTTCTATTGCGTTTCTCATGGTCATGACGGCCCGTAACCTGATGAAAACCAAGGTGGGTAGGGCGTTTATTGCTATCCGCGATAGCGACATCGCAGCCGAGACCATGGGCGTGAACCTGGTCTATTACAAAACCCTCGCCTTTGCAGTTAGTGCCTTTTATGCGGGTGTTGCCGGCGGACTCTATGCCTTCCTGCTCGACTTTATCAATCCCACTACGTTTAACTTCATCCTCTCCATTTACTTTCTGGCGTTCGTGATCGTCGGGGGATTGGGTTCCATCTTCGGCTCCATTATGGGTGGGGTAGTCATGACATTTCTATATCTAAAGTTGGACAAAGTCCAGGAACTGCCTTACATCGGGGCTGCTTTGGAATCATTTTCAGAGAGTTGGATGAGCTTGACCGGCCTGCCCAACGTTGCAAGCATCGTCTTAGGCTTAATTATTGTTTTAATCGTCGTGTTTGAGCCACTAGGTCTCTATGGCTTTTGGATAAGGACCAAGATCTACTGGAAGACTTGGCCATTCTAAAAAGATTGAACTGATGGAGTACTGGAGTTTTGGAGTAATGAATAATAGATGTGACCAGCTGCCTTTCTTTTTTTCAAACCCAATACTCCATTACTCCACTACTCCATTACTCCATTACTC
>JASFEQ010000214.1:0-7791 GCA_050124735.1 Desulfobacteraceae bacterium
GCGCCCACAAATACAATAGGAAGGTGAGAAATGATTTTCGTCGGAACCTCCCTGACAGACTCAATCTTAACCTTTTTACCACCCGGGGTGGCCTCGGTCTTGCTCTGAAGATGGACTTCTGACCCCCATGCCTACTATCCACTTCTCGTGCACCGGACCATGAATTTGAATACAAGAAGATTCTGTTTTCCTGCACATTCAGTTACGGCCCATTCCTTCCCTTCGGCTTCCGGCTCGTAGAGGCCGTAGGCCCTATGGGGGGGCCGGGAGCAAGACCCTATCCAAGGCGTCTAGCGGTCGCGGTTTGACCTTTAGGGCTGGATTTGGGAGAGGGATCAAGAATTGCAATTGGTTTATGGATTTGATAGTGTCAGGACATGAAACGATCAGCCTTCCGTGAACGGGTCAGAGTGCTGAGGGAGAAGCTGGCTGATAGGGCTCCAGATACCGCCTGGATAACGCAGCCGGAGAACCGGCGATATCTTTCCAGATTTAGGGCAACCGATACCCAACTGACCGAATCCTCTGGTTCACTCTTCATAAACGAGACGGATGCACTCCTTGTCACAGACTCCCGGTACACCACAGAAGCGGAAAAAGAGACCGTCGATTTTGAGGTGATCACCCATCAAAAGGGACTTTTGGAAATCCTTCCAGGCATCTTGGAACGTCTTGGCACCTCAAACTTGGGTTTTGAAGAGGATTTTATCACCTGGGGCCTTTTTAAGGAACTGAGTAAAAAGCTGAAAAAATTTTCCCCACGGGTCCGCCTCACCCCTTTAAAGGGCGTGGTGGATGGGATGAGACAGGTCAAAGAGAAAGCTGAAATAAATGCCATAGAAGCGTCTGCTGATTTAATGTGCCAGATATTAGCAGAAGTGATAAAGAGCCTGGAACCGGGACGCACGGAAAAAGAGGTGGCATGGCAGATTGAGGGACTGGCCCGTGAAGGTGGAGCGGAAGACCTGGCTTTTCCCCCCATTGTGGCCTCTGGCCCTCATGGGGCTTTGCCCCATGCTGTGCCCACAGAACGAAAATTACGCGCCAAAGAGCCCATCATCTTGGACGTGGGCGTTAAGGTAGATGGATATTGTTGTGACATGACCAGGACCATATTCCTGGGGACTCCGGGGCCCAAATTCAGGAAGATTTATCGGACAGTGCGTGAAGCTCAGCTCTTTGCCCTTCAAAAAATTAGCCCTGGGATAGAAACCACTCTGCCCGATTCCACGGCACGGCAAGTGATCGGAGACGCGGGCTTTGGCGAATACTTCGGACATGCCCTTGGACACGGCGTGGGGCTGGCAACCCATGAGGGACCCAGACTCGGACCCCAGAAACCTGTCAAGCTGAAGAGAGGCATGGTCGTCACGGTCGAACCCGGGATCTATATACCAGGTAAGGGTGGTGTCCGGCTTGAGGAGATGGTGGCCATAGAGAAAAATGGCCCAAGGATCCTGACAAAGGACGGGCATTTCTATGATTTTTGAGTTGAATCCAGATTCCCCCATTTTCGGCCTGAAGAGGTGAGAAATATAATTTAACCGCCCAACCTTTTTTAACGCATCCCACCCTACTATGGATCTTCAGAGGCGCATCACTCAATGACCTCAAAGATAAACACTCAGCAGGCTGATGTTCTGGCAGATCAATTCATCAACCATCTGCGGGTTGAAAGGGGGCTAGCCGACAATACCATCCAATCATACAGCCGAGATTTGCTTCGCTTTTTCCAATTCTTGGAAGGCAGAAAACGCTCTCCCATTCACGCCAACCAGGACGATATGATGGGCTATATGAGCAACTTGCAAAAGGACCTATCCGTCAGGAGTTGTGCCAGGAGCCTCTCTGCCCTTAAGATGTTTTTCCGCTTCCTTGTAACCGAGGGAAGGATCGAAAGCAGCCCGGCAAGACTCTTGGATGCGCCAAAATTGCCCCGGAGGCTTCCGAGCGTTTTAACGCGAGATGAGGTGGATATACTTCTCTCTCAGCCCGATCCTTCCAACCAGCGGGGTCAGCGAGATAAGGCGATGCTGGAACTGCTCTATGCCACCGGGCTGAGGGTCTCAGAACTGGTGGGACTGCAAATGTCAAATATCAACCTAGAGGCAGGTTTCGTGAGAATGGTTGGAAAGGGCTCGAAGGAGAGAATGGTTCCTATGGGGACAAAGGCCTTAGAGACTCTCAAAGGCTATCTTTCTGAAGCACGTGGCAAGCTATTGAAAAGCAAGCGCTCCTCCTATCTCTTTTTGAATTCAAGAGGAGAGGCCCTAACCAGACAGGGATTCTGGAAGATCATTAAGAAATATGGGAAAAAAGCGGGAATCAGGAAACAGATCACTCCCCACAAACTGAGGCATTCCTTTGCCACTCACCTTTTGGAAGGTGGCGCGGATTTGAGATCTGTTCAGGTTATGCTGGGACATGCGGATATTTCAACGACTCAGATTTATACGCACATCACCCGGGAAAGGTTGAAGCAGATCCATGAGAAGTACCACCCAAGACCATAAGATTTGAAACCGCAGACGGACGCGGACACTTAAGGACAAAATCTGTCGTGAGCAAATGATATCTATTCAAGAAAGGGTCGCCTAAAATTGAACCCCGATCTGCGGGAATTTTAAGCAATTGTTTATGGTTGTCTGTGTCAGTCTGTGTGGGTCTGCGGTTAAAAGGTATTAGTCCTGAGGCACGCAACATATGGGCGAGATTATAAAGTTAAAGGAGAAAGATGAGGGACCGCCAGACAATCTGGTTGCCTCAGAACCGTGGGAATTTCGAAAAGCGGACTGGGAAAGCAAGCATTTCATTCAGATGCTAAAATCCCAGTCAGCCAAACTGGAGGCCCACCGGAAGGAGATTCACCAGAGGGGGGATAAAGGGGTCTGGCATCTGCCCGGCCATTTCACCCTGCGAGGGGGCATGGCCTATACTATCCGGGCTATCTACACGAACAGAAACAATGAAAAGAAGATGAGAGACGTCTACTATTTGGCCGGACTCATAGACTGTATGATCAACCAGGTCAATCCGCTTCTAAGAACAGACCTCATAAGGGACATGTATAAGAAGGTTACCGCTCTTAAGAATGAGCTGAACATAAATTGGTATGGACAGCTGGATCAGGTCCTCTTTCCCTTGGATGAGCAGTATTACAGCGCCGTTGAATACAGGCAGGCCTTGTCCAGCGCCAGATCCATGAAAGAGCTCTATCATCTCATAAGGGAAGCTATAGACGAGATGTTTGATATTCTTTCCCTTGAATATGTCTTTTATTCTCCGCGCAGGGGAGGGTGATCATGGCGGATGAAGAGCACCTCAGGCTCACTGAGGAAATAGAACGGCTGATGGAAACGGTGTCTCAGAAGGAGCAAGAAATTGAGAATCTCAAGACAGACAACATCTTTCTGGGGACCTTATTCGATGGGATCAGTGAAGAGATTCTGGTTTTGGAACCCGATTTCACGATTAAGGAGGCGAACAAGGCCTTTTTGACGCGCTATAGATTGAGGAAAGCGGACGTCTTGGGCAAAAAGTGCTATGAGGTCAAGCAGCGCTCAAATGCCCCCTGCAATTATGAGAACAAGCCTTGCGCCCTCGTTCGTGCCAAAGAGACGGGGGAAAGGGTGGAGACGACCTACTACCAGAAGGGCGCTAAAGGTGAAATGAATGAACTTTTCATGATTATGTATCCCCTGAAATTAAGGGGCAAAAAGATAAAATATTTCATGGAGATAGCTAGAGACGTTACTGAATATAGGGAACTAATCAGAAATCTCCACGCCTCCGAAAATAGATTGAGGGCCATTCTTGATACGGCTACAGATGCCGTTCTCAGTATAGATGAAAATCACAGAATCATTCTTTATAACAATGCGGCCCAAAGGATATTTGGATATTCAAGGGAAGAGGTCTTGGGTGAAGATCTAAATCTCCTCATCCCTTCTAAATATGGTGACGATGGGCAGTACGTTCGCCGGTTTCTGGAGACAAAAGAGTCAGATATTGTGGGAAAGACCATATCTTTGACGGGACTCCGAAAAAATGGAGAGGAATTTCCCATGGAGCTGAGCCTATCCTTTCTGGAAATGCCGGGCGGCATTACTTTCACAGCTATTATCAGAGATATTAGTGTGCACCAACAACTGGAGAAGAAACTCCTGCAGTCCGAGCGTCTGGCCGCAGTGGGGCAGGCGGCTGCCCACGTGGCACACGAGATCAAAAATCCCCTGATGATCATCGGGGGTTTTTCCAGTCAGATAAAGTTGCGCTTGGAGGATGAAAAAGACGTCCAGAAATTGGAAATGATCCTCGAAGAGGTGAGAAGACTGGAGGGACTGGTTGCCAATCTGGGTGATTTCACCAAGGAATACAGACTGGTGAAAAGGCACGCAAATATCAACTCGGTTTTGACAGATGTCTTGGAAATAATGCGGGGGGTCTGTTCCCCGGAAAAATATGAATTCAAGCCATTTCTATCCGCAGAAGTGGCGGAGATCAGTTGTGATCCTGACAAACTGAAGCAGGTGTTTATCAATATTATCTCCAATGGCCTTGAGGCAATGCCCGATGGGGGTGCTATCAGCGTTTACACAGAAAGGCTGCAGAATGGAATAGAGGTCAGGATCGCTGATGAAGGAATCGGAATCCCGGAGGAGGATCTGGAACACATATTTGAGCCGTTTTACACCACAAGGGAAACGGGCTCAGGGCTCGGTCTTTCCATCTCATACAAGATCATTGAGGCCCATGTGGGAGAGATTTGGGCCGACAGTAGGCCAGGTAAGGGGACCTCCTTTATCATTCAGCTTCCTGCTGGATGAGGTTACGGTGCAAATGTCCTATCCTGTTGAAACACGAAAAATCCTCATTTCTGCCTCAATACTTGGTGAACTCATCTTTGAATTGGTTTGACTAATGCGTTATGGGCTGCTATAAATTGAAGTTTATCGCGGGGTGGAGCAGTCAGGTAGCTCGTCGGGCTCATAACCCGAAGGTCACAGGTTCGAATCCTGTCCCCGCTACCAACGATTGCAGGGGGTTAGTCAATGGGGACTAACCCCTTTTCTTTTTGGTGGGTTTGCGGCGTTTTTGTTAAAAAAATTCTCGAAGATCGCAGGCTATGGCCTTGTCATATCCAGAGCCCAACGATTGGCATGCGTTCAATTCAAGATTTCATGGCGTGAATTAGGCAAGGAGCGCAAGATGGGGATCAAAGAGCATGATAAGCGTTTTGGGGTTACAGCCGTGGAAAAGGGATTTATTACGTTAGACCAGCTCTTTGACGCCATGAAAATCCAATTGACGGAGGAAATAGAGAAAAGAGAGCATAGACTCCTCGGTACCATATTGTTCGATATGGGCGTTCTTAGCCCTCCGCAAATTGATGAAGAGCTGGATTCTATGGGCAAAAGAAAGAATTAGTCTTCAGGAGCAACCCTTCGGATTTACAGGTGGGTATTTAGAGGAATGCTGAGATTACCCCGGCCCTAAGGTGTTATTGATTGATCATACACTCGCGCAAGAAGTGAGGAGGAAAAGATGGAGAGTAAACGCATAGACAGGCGTTTCGGACTGGCAGCAGTGGAGATGGGCTTTATTACAGTAGACCAACTGTTCGAAGCGATCAAGATTCAAATCAAAGAGGAATTGGAAAGGGGTCAACACAGGCTCATCGGCAGGATTCTGTTTGAGATGGGAGTCATGAAACTCCCACAGATTGATGAAGTGCTTGAGACCCTCTAGGCGTTGATCATCTTGTCGGGAAACAGGCTTCAGGCCGTACGGCTCAACAGAGGAGATAGCCACTCCAAAATGTCCCCGTCTTTTCCAGGAGACAGGGATCTCCCCATTCACGCCCACCTATAAATTAAAATTATCTGTAAACCATTTTTTGCCACAGACGTCTAAATAAGTAGAATCGCTGAGAAGGAGGTGATCCCATGAGAGCAAAAACACCCTTAATTGCTTTTATAGTGGTTTTTACAGTGCTTTTCACATTAGGCCTTTCCTGGGCAAGGGGAGGAAGTGCAGAGCGTCAGAGAAAGCAATTTCAAAGGATCAGGGGCGGTATGAAAAGTGGAGAGGTCACACGTAAAGAGGTTAAAAGATTAGGCAGAGAGCAGCGGCGAATAGGCCAGACCATAAAAAATGCTCGTGCTGACGGCCGAGTCAACGCCCGAGAGAGGCAACGCATTCATAAGTTACAAGACAGGTCGAGCAAACACATTTACCTGGCTAAACACAATCGGGCAAAACGGTATTTCCGTAAACGGCCCCATGGACACAAATACTTGGGACATAGGCCTAGATATTACTGCACCCCTGTACATTATGGGCCAAGGCCGACATACTACGGCTACCACTTTGAGGGGGGATACGCCGACCCGTATTATTCCTTTTCTTGGTCCATAGGGTGGTGGTGATGTTGTAAATCTGGGAATGCCCATGGTATAGGTCTTCTCTAATACTGCCGTGATTTGGGGTGCTTCTTATTGAGTGAGAATGCTTGTGTTTTCTGAACCAGCAAAGGTGAATAAGGGCGATGACCAGGAAACTGAGGCCCCAGGAAAGATATCCCCCATGCTGTTAAGTGACGAAGAGTTGGTCGTTCGTGCGCAGAAAGATGATGCCTGGGCCACAGAGGAACTGATTCATCGCTACCAGCAAAAGGCCTACGCCACTGCTTACCAAATGTGTTTTGGAGACAGAGAGCAGGCACAGGACCTCACCCAGGAGGCTTTCTTAAAGGTTTTCAAGAATCTCAAGAAATTTAGAGGCAAATCCTCCTTTTACACCTGGTTCTACCGGATCGTTGTGAATGCCTGCAAAGACGGGATGAGGCGACGGCGACGGCGGGAAAAGATCTTGTCACTGGGAAGATGGGGAGAAACCAGGGAAGCATCTTTACCTGAGGGCATGGAGGGGGAAGCTGAAATGGAGGCGTCATTTAACCCTATGCAGGCTTTGAGTGGAAAGCAAATGGCGGCAAAGGCCCAAGAGGTGCTTCAGTCCCTCTCTGAAAAGCAGCGCATGGTCTTTCAACTCAAGGTACTTCAAGAGATGAGCATTACAGAAATTGCCAAGGTCATGAAAATGGCTGAGGGGACCGTGAAAAGCCATCTCTTCCGTGCAACTCACGTGCTTCGAGATGCATTGAAAGACTGGGCGAGTCCATAGAGGAGGGGAGAGCGTGAAAGCTTGTCAGGATCACCAAGAGACTTTGTTATTGGATGTTTATGGTGAGTTGGCACCCGCCGAGCGTGAAACATGGGAGAGGCATCTGGCGGGATGTGAAGGCTGCCGTCGTGAGCGGGAACGGTTGCGCCAGCTTCTCCTGCAGCTGAAAGAGGCCATGCCAACCCCATCCCTTGCCCCTGAGAAGGCCGGAGCACTGGCTGACTCCATCCTAAAGGACCTCCAAACAGAGGGTGAGAAGAGGTGGTGGGAAGGAAGGTGGTGGGGTTTTCCCCATAGGTTGGTACCCGCAATGGCTGTGGTTTGTTTAATGATCGCGGTTTTTGGTTGGTTCAGCATGAGAGAAATTAAAACCCCCTCCACTTTTCAGACCAGTAAGAACCTTCATTTAGAGCAACAGATGATAGCAAGGGACTTGGAAGTCATCCGTAATCTAGAGCTCTTGGAGGAGATGGAGGTCCTTGAGAAACTGGTTCAAGTGGTAGACGAAAGAAACTCCATATAGGAGGCCTTCTCCGGAATGAAGGGGACAGGGCCTCAAAGGAAGATGGATATGGCAAATGTTATCTTCAGGTCATTATCCTCTGTGCG
>JASFEQ010000215.1:0-7788 GCA_050124735.1 Desulfobacteraceae bacterium
GCACAAGCAGCAGGAATTTTAGAGGGCTTACATGAAACCGACACCATTTATTGCGGGGACAGATCTGGAACCCATTCCATTTTCCCCAGAGCACTGTGCACTCGCAAGGGAGCTGAAGGAAAAAGGCCTTGACTGGTACCCACATGTGGGATGTTTTGTCTGGGACGAAGAGGGCCACATTGAGGTCTCCTCTCCCTTTCCACTTAGAATCTACTTTATCCTGAACCTCGGCCATTTCCTGAGAATCTTTGAGACGATTGAAGACATGAAAAATAAACTGGTATGGTTGCCCACCTGGCATCAGGCAAAAATCATCTGCAAGAATCTCAACATCAGTCAAATTGAGATCAATGCCTCTTTATGCTCACCAGAGGCGGCTGGATCAGGAGATGATACCTCTGCCCTTTACAGGCTGATCTTGCAGAAGCTTTGAGGTCTATAGGAGTATCCTGCCCGCTTGCCAGAGCAAAGAAATCCGATCACCTAGGCTGAAATAACAATCAGGTCAGCCACGTTGCCACGCCAAACCCCACACCTGATATGATCCCAGAGAGCACCATTCCCCAGATGATGTCTAAGATGACAATAGGCACTGGCCAGTCCTTCAGGGTAGCCAGGTTGGTCAGATCGTACGTTGCATAGGTGAACAAGCCAAATAACACGCCAAAAATCACTGCCCTCATCAGTGAGTCCTGCAGGACCGCCGGATATACGGAAAAAATCATCACGCCCAGTATGAATAGCAAATAAAATATCAGGGCGGCCGTCCAATTGACCTTATCACTGAAAAACCTCCCCAGGTGTTTTTGATAGAAGTTCTTCGCAACCAACCCCAGCCAAAAGAAGTCAATGGCAAGGAATAGCATAAGCATGAGAAGATAGGTGATTACAATTTCCCTGGCTGACATTTTACACTCCTTTCTGCGTTCAACTATCTTGTTCAATCACAACTTTATTCTTCCTAAGAAATTTAACCTCATTTTCTGAGTTTCAGCAAATAATTAGTGAAAATGCGGCTCCTCCATTGACAGGCCTGTTATCATAATTAATTTCCTGGTAGTTTGATAGGAATAAAGCCTGCAACGGAATACAACTGAAATTTCGACCCTAATAATGAACCCTAATGTATTTACTCTCGCAAACAGAACTCACGCGAGGCAAAGAGGGGTCGGGAGAAAACGGAAGGAGATGAAAGAGATGTATGAGAATGCCTATAATTTACTCGCATTTTTTATTGGGTTGGTTATGTCCACCCTAACGATTTTATGAGGAGGGGAGTAGGAAGATGAAACACGCAGTAAGTTTGGATAGAGCAAAAATCGTAATCCAAGGTTGGTATAATCAGTTTTGTAAAGAATACGGCAAACCCGCTGTCACGCTGGAAATTAAGGAAGAAGAGCATGCTGGCTCCAGGGCCTACCGAGTCGTGAATAACGTCAGTGGAGGTAGCACGGCCATTCCTTGGAGCACGATAAGCGACTACGAGCATTCTGGTAGTGTGGGCATACCCGGTGATTTGAAAACGATTGTTTGGGATAGTATGCAGGATTTGGGCTAAAGCTTCTTAACTCTAACACTTATCGGATGCCATTGTGTTTTCTGCGCATTTCCTGCTGCCTCATGGGCATCGCGTCAACCATGCTGAATATATCGGAGACAGAAACGGGGACTGGTGAGCGGCGTTTTACAGTACCATCCTTTCCAATAAGGATGAACACAAACTCACCCTTTCCCACATCGAACTGGCGTCTCATTTGCGGTGCCACCCTTTCAGACAGAGACCTATCACCCAACCGACTCTCCCCCTTTTCGAATAATTCCAGGATAATCAGATCACGATCCAGAATCCCATCTTCCTGGCCTTCAAATGCTCGCATTTGCCGCTCGTAAGCGTCAGAATCTGCATAGGGGGCAAACACAAGTATAATGCGATTTTTCCATTGGTAGGCGTCCAGATCAAAATCCACACCTGCACCTCCTGTAACGTATAGGACCCCGAAAAGCAAAATGCTCGCTGCGCAGAAAAAACCAAGGCATAAAAATCTCCCAGAAATTCTCATCCCATACCTCCCAATCTCTTTGAAAGTCGCACTGGTAATGTATGTACTGAGGCTTTTGCATTCAAGAGCTTGTCCAATGATTCCCAGGTGCTGAAGATTTTGAGAAAGGCAAAGGGGCTTCACAATTGATGCGATGTTGTGCTAAAGAGTATAGACAATTTAGGAGGCATGATCACAGTTCTTGAATCGGGAACAGATGTTTTTTGGAGTTCGGAGCAAACATTTGGAAAGGGGAGCGATCATGAAAAACTTCCTGTTTGGAACACTCACGCTTTTTGCCATCACGGGTACGGTGTGGGCCAATGGCTCACCCATCAGTGAAGAAACGGAGACGTGCCTGGAGTGTCACGCTACACTGCATCCTGGTATTGTGGAAGAATGGATGAAGAGCCGCCATGCGAAGGTTACGCCGGCAGAGGGGCTCAAGAAAAGGAAGCTCGAGAGAAGGATCTCGGTAAAGAATGTTCCTAAAAACTTCGCGAATGTGGCGGTGGGTTGTGCCGAATGTCATACTATGAATGCGGATAAGCACAAAGACACGTTCGAGCACAACGATTATCAGGTTCATGTCGTGGTGACTCCCAAAGACTGTGCCACCTGTCACAAAGTGGAGGTAGAGCAATATGGCAAAAACGTGATGTCTTACGCCCGTATAAACATGTTGGAAAATCCGCTCTATGTGAGCCTCATGAATGAGGTGAACGGCACCCATCGATTGCAGGGCATGCAGACGACGCTCAGCCCACCGAATGCGAAAACCAGTGCCGATGCCTGTCTGTTCTGTCATGGGACGAGTGTGGAGGTGAAAGGTCTGAGAACCGTGGAATCGGACATGGGTGAAATGAATATTCCTGTACTAAAGGGCTGGCCCAATCAGGGCGTGGGCCGTTTGAATCCTGATGGCAGTATGGGGTCTTGTTCGCCTTGCCACACGCGACACCAGTTTTCCATCGAGATGGCGAGGAAACCCCACACGTGTTCAGAGTGTCACAAGGGCCCTGACGTGCCGGCATACGCCGTCTATATGGTGAGTAAAATGGGCAACGTCTATTCGGCTATGAAAAAGGAATGGAATTTTGATGCTGTTCCCTGGAAAGTGGGAAAAGATTTTACGGCACCCACCTGCGCCACCTGCCATATGAGTCTTATTGTGGGAGAAGAGGAAGCGGTTATTGCCGAAAGGTCGCACCAGATGAACAACCGCATTGCCTGGAGGCTTTTTGGCATCATCTATGCCCATGCCCATCCGAAATCCCCGAACACCTCTGTTATCCGGAACAAGTCCGGACTCCCCTTGGCCACCGAACTGACGGGTGAACCGGCTTCTAAATATCTGATTGATGCTAAGGAGCAAAATGAGAGGCGCCAGGCGATGAAGGCAATATGTCTCTCTTGCCATGGAAGCGGATGGGTAAACGGACACTTTGACCGTCTTGAAAACACGATCAACACCACAAACGAAATGACCCTAACGGCCACCAAAATTTTGCTTTCTGCCTGGGAGAAGGGGGCAGCCAAGGGTTTAGACCAGAATGATAGCATCTTCAATGAGGCCATAGAGAGAAAATGGACAGAGCAGTGGTTGTTTTATGCAAATTCCATCCGTTTGGCTTCGGCGATGGCAGGGGCTGACTATGGCGTTTTTGCCAACGGTCGCTGGTATCTGTCCAAGAACGTCCATGAGATGCTTGACTGGCTTCACTTCAAATTAAGAGAGAAGTGAAGCTCCCCGCGCCAAGGCGCGGGGCATTTGTGGCGAAGCCAAGCGAAACTCCGCCGAAGCATAGTACCCGCCTTCGCCAGGGCTTCGGCGCGGTCGCCTTTCGCTTCCTCTCCGCGGCAAGCCGCGAGACATCCGCGCGAAGGCGAGTGAAGCGTTCATTTTATCTCCTCCTTGATTCGAATCTTGTAGATTCCTAGCCCTACGAGAAAGGCAAGCCCTGCGGCGAAGAAAAGCGTTGGAAAGCCTGCCCACTCCCCGATGTAGCCGAGTATGATGGAACCGATAAAGGCCCCCCCATCGATCCCTCCTGTGAAGACCCCATTAATCTTTCCCCGGATCTCAATGGGTTCATTACGTATGGCCAGGGTGTTCAGGCATGGAAAAAGGAATCCGTGACCGCATCCAGACAAAAATCCTGAGAGCCCCAGGACCACGTTTCCTCCCAGAAAGATCAGCATAATAAGCCCGGCTCCCGTCAGGATAAGGGCATAAGGGATGATCCTCTCTTCTCCAACCCTATCCGCAAGTCGGCCTCCAAGGAGTCTTGTTGTTACCGCAGCGGATGAGTAACAGAGGAAGTAAAGCGAGATGAAGGCCACCGCCTTCTCCTTGGCAAAAGGAGACACAAAGCTGCCCGAGGCTGACAAACCGAATCCAAACAGAACGGCCAGCAGAGCTGCAGTCAAGATTCTTCTTCTCTTGAGGACCGAAAAGAAGGATTGAGGGGATTCCTCAGAGGCTTGGCTAAAAGACTCGCGCAGTGGCAGTTGGAGCAATAGACCCATGCCCCCCAACCCTGCCGCAGCAAGAAAGAAGGAGGAGAAGCCAAAATCCCGAATGATGATTTCAGCAACAAAAGGGCCGGCGGCCAGTGCTGAGATCCCCGTAACCCCGAACATACCGATTCCCTCGTTTAGTCTTTCCTGGGGAACAATGTCGGCAATATACGTGAACGCAGACGTGAAACAGAAGGCCAATCCCACACCATGGATAATTCGAAAAAGTAGAAGTGGTAGGTAGAAACTGGAGATATCGCCTTGAAAAATCAAATAGGTGAGGGGAAGGCCAGTCATGATAGCGCATCCAATGGTATAACTCTTTTTCCGGCCGATCCGGTCAGTCAGGGCAGAGATCCAGGGACGACAGAGCACAGAAGATAGGGCAAAGGCCCCCATCAGAATGCCAATATCCGCCTTGGACCCGCCATGATCCAGAATGAAAAGGGGGAAGAGGAAAAATGCGCCTAGACTGCAGACGGTAAAGAAGTTGGCAGCGGACATGAGGAGAAATGCGGAGCTATACAGCATGGCAAACCTTTCTACAGGGTGCGGATGGATGTCTCTTGAGGAAGAGGTTTCTGCGGGAAAGCAGGTCGGACCTAGGCCTTTTTAATGAGAAAGCGAAACCGTGCAAAGGGTTAACCTTTCTCCTTGACCAGCCGTTTAACCTGACCCAAGCATTTTGTGACCGGGATTTCCTTGGGACAGACCTCAGTGCACCACCAAATGGTCCTGCAACCCCAGATGCCGTCTTTGCTGTCGATTTGGACCAGCCTGCTCTCTGTGGCCGTATCGCGAGAATCGGCGATATATCTAAAGGCACGCAGAAGCGCAGCAGGACCTAAGTATTTTTCATTTGTCCGGCTGATGGGGCAGGCCGATGTGCAAGAGGCGCATAGAATACAGCGGAGCGCAGGCTCAATGGACTTCTGGTTTTCGGCACTTTGAAGCCTCTCTTTGTCTGGCGCTTCTTCATCATTGATCAGGTAGGGCCTGACGGATCGGTGTCTTTCAAAAAATGGATCTAGATCGACGACCAGGTCTTTAATGACCTTGAACAGGGGCAACGGTTCGATCACGAAATTGTTGGCGGTTTTGAAATCTCTGATGAGTTTTTGACAGGCTAGCCCAATCCTTCCATTTATCATGAGGGCATCTGAGCCACAGATCCCGTGCGCACAGGAATAGCGGTAACTCAGGGAAGGATCCTGTTCCCACCTTATCTTGTTGAGGCAGTCCAGAATCTTGTCTGTGGCCTGTGCTTCGATGGTGTACTCCTGATAGCGGGGCTTTTTATCAACCGAGGGATCGAAGCGGTAAATGATAAAGGTGCACTTCATCCTAGTATTTCCTTTCCTTGGGTTGGAATCGGGTTATGGTGACAGGTTTATAGGAAATCTGGGGTTCTCCCGTATCAGAAAACTTACACAGGGTGTGGACGAGCCACTTTTCATCGTCCCTGTCAGGGAAATCCTCTCGACAATGGGCCCCCCGGCTCTCTTCTCGTTCAAGAGCGCCGAGACTGATCACCTCAGCCAGATCTAACATGTATCCCAGTTCGATCGCTTCCAGAAGATCCCGGTTGAAACAGCTGCCCTTGTCATGAAGAGAAACCTGTCTATAGCGCTTTTTCAGCTCTCTGACCTTTTCCAGGGCCTGGAGCAAGTCCTCCCCCATGCGAAAAACGGAGACCTTGTCCATCATCACTTTCTGTAACTCGGATCGAATGTGACTGGATCGTTCCTTGCCCTGGTTCCCCATCAACGCGTTAAGCCGATGGGCCATCTCTTTTTCAGAATTTGGGGGGAATTTGGCCCATTTCATGGTGGAGACCGCCCGATTCATCTCTTTGCCCGCCCGTCTGCCAAAGACCAAGAGATCAAGGAGGGAATTACAACCGAGGCGGTTGGACCCGTGCACAGAGACGCAGGCGCATTCCCCCGCAGCGTAGAGCCCTGGAAACGGCGTACCCTCGTTGTCAATAATCACGTTTCCATCCTCATTGGTAGCGATTCCGCCCATCATGTAATGACAAGTGGGGTGCACAGGGATAGGCTCCTGGACGGGGTCCACGCCCGCATAGGTGCGGGCAAATCCGGTAATTTCAGAGAGCTTTGTTTCGAGGACCTCTTTACCCAAAAGGACCAGGTCCAGGTGCAGATAATCCTTGCCCTCAATGCCTTTCCCATTCCGGATTTCTTCCAGCATACATCGGCTCACCATATCACGCGGGGCCAGATCTTTGATGACGGGGGCATAGCGTTCCATAAATCGTTCCCCATCCTTGTTTCGCAGCACACCCCCTTCGCCCCGTGCAGCCTCGCTGATCAGAATGCCCAGTTTATAGATACCGGTGGGATGAAACTGGACAAATTCCATGTCCTCCAAGAGCGCGCCGGCGTAATAGGCGATGGCAAGACCATCTCCAGTACTGGCAAAGGCATTGGAAGTGGTCTTATAAATCTTTCCCGCCCCGCCCGTAGCCAACAAGACGGTCTTGCTACGAAAGGTGTGCAGTTTTCCCGTAGCAAGCTCATAGGCCAGGACGCCGCAGCACTGACCGTCTTGGACCATGAGAGACAACATCTGAAATTCATCATTAAATGCAACGCCCCGTTGGAGACATTGCTCCCAGAGCGTATCCAGGATAACCCTCCCGGTCCGGTCGGCGGCGTAGCAGGCCCGTTTGACGGGCGCTTCACCAAAGTTGCGGGTATGTCCCCCAAAGGCCCTTTGCGCGATCTTCCCCTCATGGGTCCGGTTGAATGGCACACCCAGGTGTTCCAGTTCATAGATGGCTCGAGGGGCATCTTTGGCGAGAATTTCGATGGCGTCCTGGTCACCCAGATAATCGCTGCCCTTGACCGTGTCAAACATATGCCATTCCCAACGGTCTTCTTCTTCGTTGCCCAGCGCAGCGCCGATCCCCCCCTGGGCGGCCCCAGAATGGGATCGGGTGGCAAAAACCTTGGTAAGGACGGCAACATTTAGGTCTTCATCCATTTCAATGGCAGCGCGGAGTCCGGCCAGTCCCGCGCCCACAATGATCACGTCATATTGATGCTTCATGATGAACCTCTTGTCTCTTTAATGCTCCCCGATTCCTGCCAGTCGGTAAAAAAGCTCTGCTTTTTAATTCCGAGGCCACGCCCCATTTCTCAAGGCCGCATCTATTGTGTGAGCGGGCGGTGACCCCATATTTTGCGGTTTAACAAAGTGACGGGAG
>JASFEQ010000216.1:0-7780 GCA_050124735.1 Desulfobacteraceae bacterium
ATCCCCTTTTTATGGGTTCCATGAACAATCCGGACGGCTATGCAAGGTCAGTAGGCGTTTGCGGCGATACCATGGAAATCTTTCTGAAGTTTGATGGGGACCGGGTCAAGCGAGCCTTATTCCAGGCGGATGGCTGTGGATCGAGTAGCGTATGCGCCTCATTTGCTGTTGAATTGTCCATGGGTAAAGCCCCGGACGAGCTTTTGGCCATCACTGGAGAGGTTATTATGGAAACACTTGAAGGGCTTCCAGAAGAAGACGAACACCTGGCTTCTCTCGCTGCTGAAACCCTGCAGCAGGCTTTAAACGATTATATGAACAAGAAAGCCGGAGAGGGTGAATAAATAAATCAACTGGGCCCAAAGGAACCGGCCTGGCTCAAGCCCCGTAGGGGCTCATGGGATGAGGCTACGGCCCTTTTTGAAAGGCCCTCTCCTGCAAATCTTTCCTCAAGACAGGGTGATCTTGGAGCCGACGCTATTGAGGACAAAGGCGGAGGGGAATTCCTGGTGAAGGCGCTGAATGGCCTTCCAACCCGTGCAATGCATGGGAACGATCACTTCCGGTGCCACATTTTTAAGCTCTGTTATGGTCTTTTCGATGATAGGCTCAAAAGCGGGCCCTGTGAGATGGAACCCTCCAAGGACAGCATGTACTCTCGTCTTCCCGGTAAGCTTCTGAGCATGCAGGATGGTATTGATAATCCCTGAATGGCTGCAACCTGAGATGACCACCAATCCCTTCCCTCTTAAATTGAGGACCAAGGCCTGATCGTCAGATATGGGGTCCGGTTTCATTTCCCCGTCTTTCTCCAGCAGGGCACCAGGAAGTCCCTTTTCGAATTCGGTGCTCCTTTCCACCTCGCCGGTTACCATAATTCCATTGTCGGCCATAAGGATGGCCTTTGTGTTTTCCAAAATTTCCACCTTTTCACTGGCCAAATCTTCCCTTGAAAGCGTTCGGGGAAACCTTTGCCTTTTCCCATCATCCCGTTCTATGTAGCGAGGATAGTAAAAGGCACCCGGGTGAACTACCAGGGTGATGGGGCCTTGTATGCCCTCGAGAATCCTATGAAGAGATCCGGTATGGTCCATATGCGCATGACTTAGCACGATGGCTTCTATTCTTTGGAGCTCGATGCCTAACAACGCAATATTGTGGGGAACACCAATCTGGCTGTAACCCGTGTCAAAAAGGATCGTATGGCTTTTTGTTCCTTGGTATACCGTGACAAGCAGTGAAAGGCCGTGTTCTGCAACCAGAGTATCCCTGGGGATTTCCTCTCCTGCCGCGTGGGGAGGACGTGTCACAATATCCGTGCCTTTGAGTAGAACATCCACATAGTTGTCAATCAAAGTGACGATCTCCACCCGGTCTACTTCCTTTAATGTATCAGGCAAATGATTCATGAGTCTTACCTCCTCCTCCGGTTCAACCGGAATCTAATAGTCTAGCCACGGACCCACACAGACTTATCAGACAAGATTTACAGGATTGACAATATCGCTTAAAGCACTGTGTTGGGGGCGAGGGCCCTAAGCGATCCCAGACGATCTATTCATAATCCAGTAATTCCTGTTAATCCTGTCTAATGATTTTCTCTGCGTCCGCGTGAGTCTGCGGTCAACTTATTTGGCCCTTTCTTTTTGAATCTTCTTTAGCTTTTGCCAGAGTTCCTCAACCTGCCTCCTGGTTTCTTCCAAAGATTTGTCGTTATGGATCACAAAATCAGCATAGCCCACCTTTTCATCAATGGGTAACTGGGCCTTGAGCCTATTGGCTGCCTCCTCTTTGCTGATTCCGTCTCTCTTCATCAGACGCTCTATCTGTTTCTCCTCCGGTATGTGGACAACTAGGGTCTTATGATATATGTACTGCAGATTCAGCTCGATCAAGAGTGGCACGTCCACCTGCACGATTGCATCGGGGTCTTTCTCCACAATCTCACTCAGTTGCTTCATAAATTCCCCATGGATCCGTGGATGGGTGAAGCTTTCCAGTTTCTTCCTCTTTTCCAAATCCTGGAAGACAATGTCTGATAATTTTTTCCTGTCCAGTTGCTTGTCTTCCTGAAGGACCTGCTCCCCAAAATAGGCTACGATCTCCTTCCAAGCCGGTTTTTCTGGCTCGACCACCTGCCTTGCGAGTACATCAAAATCGATAACGGGTGCGCCCAGTTCTTTCAGCATATTGACCACCGTGGTCTTTCCAGTGGCAATGCCCCCTGTCACCCCCAGAAGAAGACGGTTGTCCTTACCTCGAATGGCCTCCATTTGATCAATCCCTCCGTAAGACATTGGGAAAGCGGTCGCAAGATCCTGCTCGGTCCCGGCATAGCTAATAGGATAGCGAATTCCTCTGCGGTAGAGCACCTCCATGCCTTCCAATGCCTTCTCCATCATACCCACGGGTATGGCCATCACCAGATCCTCATCCTGCGCATGCCCATAACGCCGTTCACCATAGCAAGGAATGGTCAAGGAAGGTTTGCCGCTCAGGTAGCATCTAGCAATGGCATCGGAGCAGGAGGTTTCCCCTACGCAGTAAAATTCCATCACCTCATAGTCCTCAAACTGCAGGGAGTTGATTAAAAGCATCATTTGGGCCGGATTGGCATAGATGAGAACGATGTCCGGTTCAAAAGGGTTGTAGACCAGAGGCGCCATGGCCAAGGCCTCATATTTTCCCAGCGGGAGACGGGGGATAGACGCCTCATATTTCATGCCATCTTCCTTTGACTTCACCCACACGATGCTTCGAAACGTGCCATCCTTATATAATTCGGGGGTATCCGTTAAGCCTATGATGGAAGCACACATGGGCGAGAGAAAATCGTCCAGTTCGGCCCCCACCGTCCAGTCGAAGTTCCTGACAAGGGTGATCAGTTGACAAAGCGTCATCTTCCGCTCGGTTCTTCGCATAAAGGGAATTCGGTCAAGCTGTTCCTTCTTTTCCAGCATCTTGAATGCCACAGGAAAGGACTTGAGCCTCATCAAAAGCTCCATCCTTCTTATCAGTTTTTTCCAGTCACGTTGTACTTTCATATGAACGACTCCTTTTCCTTCCCTCTTTCCTAAAGGCAATCGATGAAAACTCTCCCGTTCTCAGGGCTTCAATCAGATCTTTTTCATCCTTAATCACATGTGAAAACTGGGTAGCATAAATCCCCACTTCAGAAACCTCGTGGGCATCGCTCCCGCCCGTTGCGGGCAGATTAAGACCCTCAGCAACCTCTGCGGCGAAGCTGTTTTCTTTTTCAGTGACCTTACTGTTCATCACTTCCACGGCATCCACAAGTCTGAAAAGGGGTCTCTCCATGGCCTTTTCCGGGGTCAATCCGAGTTTGCCGATCCCAAAGGTTAGGAACCCCCTGAACGGGTGAGCCACAATCATGAATCCCTTTGCCTTTGAGACCTCTTCCCTGAGATCCTCCAGCTTCACGATCCCCTTGATCTCCTTTTCAAGACCAAATACAACCATGTCCCCCTGATCCGTTGTGATCTCGTTTCCTCTCAAGATAAGGAAGTTGTATTTTCGCCTCAGATCCGCCACTTCATCAGGATCCCAGACATGGTTGTGGTCCGTCAGGCAAATGCCATCCAGGTCAATCCTTTTGGCCTCTTGGATGATTTCGTCAACGGGTGCTGAACTACAGGGCGAGGCAGGAGACGTGTGGACATGAAGATCTATGACCATGCCCTCGGCACCATTCACCCGCTCTTGAGCCGGCACACCTTCCCCTTTTGGCTTCGGACGTTGCTCTCTTGAAATGGAGAAGTCATCAGGGGGACTTGTTGCCTCTTCTGTGTCATTGGAAAGAAAATCGTCAAACCTGAGAGCAGGTTTTTTCCCCTTTTCTGTTTCCCATCGGATTACCTGGGCCGCCATTTGTGCGGCATCGCAGCATTCGAGAATGATATCTGCAAAATGTCGACATGCCTTTCGACCTATGATTTTTCGCACCTTCTGGGAGAACCCCCCACCCATTCGGAACCCTACCGCTTCCTGTAGGAAGGGAATGGCTCTGGGGCATTCGACGTTTTCTGCCCTTTTCCACCTACCTTCAATGGACAGGATCTCCAGATGGGGTATGCTTATGGCAACATCGACCTCTAAACCATATATATCATCCTCAAGGATGCCATGTGCAAGCAGGCTGCCTTGGTCTTTTCTATAAATGCTCACCAGTTTATTGCGTGTGAATTTAAGCATACGTCTCTAAGGCCCAATACCGATGGCATGTGAAATACCACCCTACGCGTAGGGTGGGGGTTTAAGCCCCACCGTTATCGTGTCATTTCATGGCTAAGGTCCTTGCCCACCGGAAAAATCCCATCGGATATCATCTCGGCGGTTTGATCCCTTCCACGAGCGGACTGCCCGGTGCAAGGGCGGCACAACTATTGTACATCCTGGGATTTGATCTCACCATGTTCTCGAAGTATTCTCTCTCTTTCAATTTATCTTTGGGCGCATGAAGCAATACATCCTTGGTGAAGGTGAGGATAATGCCGTCGCAGCATTCCTCCACCATGAATCCCAACTGTTTCTCAGTCTTCGAATCCCCGATGAGTCCTTTGATGATCTTTTTCATACCAGGTCCGACCCGAATGCCGATGACCTTCCTGAGAGCTTCCACGACATTGATCTCTTCTTCCCCAGCTGACCGCCTAATTTCCCCACTGACGTCCATCACTTCAAGATCAGGAATTTTCACGATGACCTCCACAAGGGCATCCGTTAATGTATCCTGAAGACGGCAGGAGGATCTCATGCTCTGCTCATCGATCTGTTCAACGCTGATGCATCGGTTTCTACAAAAATAGAGTATATCGGCCATGACTTTGCCTCTTATCCCCCTGCCACCTAGCCATCTATTCTTAATCCCAGGGATCACTTACTGTCAAGGAGGGGTAAGGGATCATCTCTCTTTCCATTTCGGCTCTCGCTTGTTCAAGAAGGCATCCACCCCTTCCTGGGCATCCTCGGTCACACATAGGGCGGCAAAGAGTTCGTTGGAATATTCCAAGGCCTTGCTAAATGGCATGTCAGACATACCATAGAAGCACTGCTTCCCCATCTGCAGGGCGATCGGACTCTTTGCTGCCAGTTTGTTGGCAAGTGCAATGGTTTCTTCCTCCAATTTATCTTGGGGAACGACTTTATTGACCAGGCCCCACCGCTCTGCATCCTTTGCGTCGTACATATCCCCGGTTAGAACCATTTCAAGGACCCGCTTTCTGCTAAGAGATCTTGACATGGGAACGGCTGGCCCCATGCAGAAAAGGCCCACATTAATGGCTGTGGCGCCCAATTTGGTGCCTTCCGCCACAATGGCCAGATCACAAGCCGCAACAAGACCGACGCCATTGGCCACGGCATATCCATGGGCCGACGCAATGACCGGTTTTTTCATATAGCCAATGACGTGGAAAGGTTGCTCCATAAGTCCCACCCATTCACGATATTCCTGGAGCGTCTTGCCAGCAAACTCAGATATATCTATGCCTGTACAAAAGGCCTTTCCAGAACCCTTAATGACAACCACCCTGATGTCTCTGGCATTTTCCAGCTCAATAAGGGCATTTTTCAATTCTCCCGCCAGAGTCGTGTTAAACGTATTGTATTGCTCTGGACGATTCAAAATGATAACGCCCACACGATCTTTGTGTTCCACAACGATGTTTTCGTAAGACATATCTGACCTCCTTTGAATTAGAATTTCAACTGGCATTTGTGAAAACAAAACTCTTGTTCTTAAAACCAATGACTAGCGAGTAAGAAACCCGGGCCCAGAAAACCTGGCTTTACTTAAGCCCCACGGGGCTAGTAGGATGAGGCTACGACTCTTTTCGAAAAGCCGTATCTCAAAAAAAATTCCACCGCGCCCCGCAGTGACATAATATCTTGCGGTTTACGCCTCTGCGCCCCCGGGAATCTCCCGTCACTCTGTTAAACCGCGAAATATTGGGTCACCGCCCACTCACACAATAGATGCGGCCTTGCCTACGGCCCAGAGGGAGAAATGGGGCGTGGCCTCGGAATGAAAGAGCAAAGCTTAACGACACCGCCCCACCCTGGGGGATGGGTCGTGAAACGACTAAATCTTTACCGGGCACATCTTTCTTGCCTTTAGATAGTATCCATTATCAGAATCATCATGGTGAGACTTCAAACCTGCCTCTAAGCCAATCGCCCCTACATTTGGGATCAGTAAGATATCACCTTCATCAGCGGGAGCAAAACCTTTTATGTGACATAATCTACTGTCGTTTTCAATCTCCTGAACAATCATATGGGGAAATGAAGAAACTTCATTTTCCAATTTTGACAAGTTGACCATCGCTAGCTGCGTCTGATCCAATGCATACTGGGCATAAGATTGCATGTCCAGATTAATACGCACATAACGGTGATGCTCTCTTGCAAAACTATCTATCACTCTGGTCAAAATCACACCGGCATATGAGATGATATACGGACCTGGATCAAGCCATAGCTTATACTGAGGAGAGATCTCCTTTATCGCTTCGAGTCTATTTCCCATCTCTGGGATATCCAGGACCCCTCTATTAGGCTCCAGACATATACACATTCCATTGCCGAGGATGAGAGTAGATACCTCAGGGAGATGTGCGGATACGCCTTTAAAAACCGATGCTGTTCCGTTCAAATCGAACGAAGAGCGAAAACCCCTTTTTGAATTGAGATAGAGCCCCGACACGGTCGTTCCCCTAGTCCTTAACAAACCTGAAAGCGCTTCCATCTCTGAAAAGTGAATGCCCTGTACAAGCCCACCCTGATCATAAGTCATTTCCAGACCAATGAAGATTCCCCCGTTTTGAAAAACGTCCTGGCAGGCCCTCAACGAAAAAAGATTCCTCACGACAACATGAATCCCAAGTTGCAAGGCATATTCATATTCTTCAGAGATGTCAGAATCGGGCATGAACAATAATCTTTGAGGCTTCATTCTTGGGAAAACCTTGAATACACGAGCCATCTCATCCATCGAAAGGCACGTGAAGCCCACGTCCATTTCATAAACCTTCTCATACACTTTTGGGTGGGAATTGATGTACATGGGATAGAAAAGCCTGTCAACGACCTCGATGGATAACAGGTCAAACAGCGTTTCATTGAGGGTTTCTTCATTATAGAGACAAAGCGGCGTTTTTTCCCCGGCCAGATCCAACAGCTCCTCTCGGCGACCGTGCCACCAATCTCTGCGAGATGTCATCGTCAAGTTGCTCTTCAAAATAATATGATGTATAAAGATTCCCTGAAGCTTGAAACGGAAATAATTGTTACACCTTTCGCTCCTTCTCCTCCCAATATCTGCCCCGCAATTCCCTCTTTAAGATCTTCCCGTAATTGTTCTTGGGCAACTCATCTACAAAATCCACGGATTTTGGTTTTTTATAGCTGGCGATGTGATCCTTGCAAAAAGCGATCAATTCATCCCCTGTGGCGGATATTCCCTTAACAAGTGAGACAACAGCCTTAACCGCCTCGCCCCATTGTGGGTCAGGAACACCAACAACAGCCACCTCCCTGACGGCTGGATGGCGTATCAGGACCTCCTCGATTTCGCGTGGGTAGATATTCTCTCCACCGCTTATAATCATGTCCTTTGACCGATCCATAATGAATAGATACCCGCTTTCATCCATATAGCCCACATCTCCTGTATGGAGCCATCCATTTTTGAGCGTCTCTGCTGTGGCTTCAGGGTTACGCCAGTATCCTTTCATCACCAGGTCCGACCGTGTCACGATCT
>JASFEQ010000217.1:0-7717 GCA_050124735.1 Desulfobacteraceae bacterium
TCCTTTTACAGGGACAGCCGGAACATAGGACTCCACGCCAAAAAAAGGGCCAAACAGATGGGCGTTGACCTGGGTGGTGGGTTTGAAGAAAAACTGGAGAAATTGAGAACAGATCCGGGCAGCGTCCTCAAAGAGAGCGAGTAAAGAATCCTGGCGCAGAAGACCAGGTTTTGCAGAGTGAAATAACTTTTTCAGTGCGTAAAGTGCCTAAAGTGCGCTAAAATTAAGGAGCGAGGCGCCATATCCTTGTTCTGGTGAAAGCCACTTTAGGCGCTTTTGTTTATCTTGGCCATGTTAGCTCGCTCCTGGTTACAGAAAACCATTGATTGACAGATCAGCGAATGAACCGAATAGGAGACATAATCCTCGTCTATTATCAAGAGAAACCAGCCTCTTATGCCCGTATTGAGGCCATAGAACCTGATGTAAAGAAAGACTGGTATCAGGTTACGCTTTTGCTCCTGACTTTTCCGGCCCAAACAGTGACCTGGATATTGCGCGAGGAATATATCAACGGTGCTGCCTTCACTATGGGGGGGCAGTCTATGAGATTGGGCGAGATCCCCTGGGAAGCGTTCAAAGAGGACCGAGAGGTCAACGATGAGCGCCAGGGAGAGAAAAACAAGGGCAAAGGCGGCAAGGTCATCTCTTTTACGAAAAAGGATCCTGAAGACTTGCACTAGATGTTTTCCTAAGGAAAGGTCTCAAACTTATATCAAGTTGTTGGGAAATTCCATGTTTTTGATTGCAAAACACACGATGCTAGATACTGGTTTCTGCCTGCCCGCCATTAGCTGCGCTTCAGGCGCTGGCAGGCGGGGATACTAGATGAAAAAATGAATAAGAATAGTATTTCGAATTATCCAGTATCCAGTATCGGTTGGCGATAGGCAAAAGGATATTTGTTCCACCAACTGGTCGCTTTAAGCCGCAGCTTCGCTGGAGAGTAGCCTATGGGCACGTTTTCCATTTTTCTTATTCGTATGGTCGTCTCCATCATGCTGGCATTTCTCATCAGCCGCTTCTTTTTCCAAGGAGCGTCTATGGTCAAGATCCTAGGCCTTGCAGCCATCATGCTCATACTGGCTTACTTATTTGAATTTACGAAAAGAAAGGAAAGAAAAGGACAAAATGGGACCTAATACGTATGTGTTCTCCTTTGAGGAAGGTGATGGTAAGAACAAGAGGCTTCTGGGAGGGAAGGGGGCCAATCTCTGTGAAATGACCCGGATCGGCCTGCCTGTGCCCCCAGGCTTTGTCATTACCACAGAGGCCTGCCTTGGCTATTTGGACCAGAAGGAAGAGGGACTACAACCAGGTCTGATGGAACAGGTGAGGGCGGCTATGGCTGAGCTGGAAAAAAAGACGGGGAAGGGCTTTGGAGACCCGGATCAGCCCTTGCTGGTCTCTGTTCGATCCGGTGCGGCCATGTCCATGCCGGGGATGATGGATACCATTCTGAACCTGGGTCTTAACGAAGAGACGGTGGGAGGTCTGATCAAGCTAACAAATAATGAGCGATTCGTTTACGACGCCTATCGGCGATTGATTCAGCTTTTCGGGTCGGTGGGCCTTGGCATGATCGATGAAGATTTTGATCATATATTCGCTGAAATAAAGGCCAAATACAACGCAGAGATGGACACGGATCTGGGTAGCGAAGCCTTGAAGGAAGCATGCGCCCAATTCCTCACACTTGTGACGGAAAAGAAAAATCAACCATTCCCCCTTGACCCTTACACGCAGCTGGAGGTGGCCATAGAGGCTGTTTTCAAGTCATGGATGGGCAAACGCGCCGTGGACTACCGGAGGGAATTCAATATCACGCCTGATATGGCAAACGGTACAGCGGTGAATATATGCACCATGGTTTTTGGCAACATGGGGGATGATAGTGCTACGGGTGTGGCCTTCACCAGAAATCCGGCAACAGGCGAAAATCGTCTTTACGGAGAATATATGATTAATGCCCAGGGTGAAGATGTGGTGGCTGGGATAAGGACGCCAAAACCGGTGAAGGAACTGCGAAAGGATATGCCCAAGGTCTATCGGGAACTGGAAAATTTGCGACATACCCTGGAGGACCACTATCGAGAGGTGCAGGACTTTGAGTTCACCGTTGAGAAGGGGACCCTCTATTGCCTACAGACCAGAAACGGCAAGATGAATGCCTCCGCCTTTATCAAGACCTCCATAGATATGGTCAATGAGGGGCTGATCACAGAAAAGGGGGCTATTCTCAGAATTCAACCGGACATGCTTGCTCAACTCCTCCACCCGAGACTTGATCCTGAGGCAGATGTGAAGGTCCTGGCACAAGGACTACCCGCATCCCCTGGGGCCGCATCGGGAAGGGTGGTGTTCGATGCCGACCGGGCGGAGAGCAAGGCGAAGCTGGGTGAAAAGGTCATCCTGGTGAGAGAAGAGACCAAGCCAGACGACATTCATGGTTTTTTTGCATCCCAGGGGATCCTCACCAGCCGGGGAGGAAAGACCTCTCACGCGGCTGTTGTGGCAAGGGGTATGGGAAAGCCCTGTGTTTCTGGTTGCGAGGCGATCGTCATCAATAGTGTCGCAAAGGAGGCGGTGATTTCCGGAGTAACTCTCAGGGAAGGGGACATGATCACCATCGACGGGAGCACCGGGAATGTTTACCAGGGCGTCGTTCCCACGATAGAGCCGGAGTTCGTTGAAGACCTGCTCGTGCTGCTGGAGTGGGCAGACGATATCAGCACATTGAAGGTGATGGCCAATGCAGACACCCCTGATGCCGTGGAAAAGTCAAGAAAGTACGGGGCCGTGGGCATCGGGCTTTGTCGAACTGAGAGGATGTTCAATCAACCGGAGAGGCTCCCCATTGTCCAAGAGATGATTCTGGCCGAGACAAGGGAAGAGAGGGAGAAAACCCTTGATCGTCTTCTGCCTTTCCAGAGAGAGGATTTCAAAGAGATCTTCCGCATCATGGACGGGTATCCTGTAACTATAAGGCTCCTGGATCCCCCGATTCATGAGTTTTTGCCATCCGGCGAGGACCTGGTAGAGGAGATAGACCATCTGAAGAGATTGAGGGAAACAGTGAATGGGATGGCCAACCTGCCGGACACCTTGAAACTGCTGGATCCTGAGCTTCATAACCGATACGCGGCCAATCTTGAAATGATTACTCAGGGTTTGGACGAACTCAAAGACAGGCGTCCGGCAGAAACCCTCATAGAATCCAAAGAGGCCATGCTCCAAAAGGTGAAGGCCCTCTCTGAGACCAATCCCATGCTGGGTCACCGGGGGGTCAGGCTGGGCATCACCTACCCAGAGATCTACACCATGCAGATCAGGGCCATCCTGGAGGCTGCCGCAGAGTGCATTAAAGAAGGTATCCATGTTACCCCTGAAATCATGGTTCCGCAGGTGTGCACCCTTCAAGAATTGAAGTGGGTCCACGGCTATGTGACTGAGATTCACAAAGCGGTGGAGGGGCAATTCAAAACGAAAGTTCCGTACAAATTTGGAACCATGATTGAGGTGGTAAGGGCCTGCATGCGTGCGGGTCGCATCGCTGAATTGGCTGAATTCATGTCCTTTGGGACCAATGATCTCACACAGTCCACATTTTCATTTTCGAGGGAGGATGCGGAAAACAAGTTTCTCCCCCTTTATAACGAACGCGGCGTACTGCAGCACAATCCCTTCGAGATTTTGGATATCAAAGGGGTGGGACGTTTGATGATGATTACCATCGAGTGGGCCAGAAAGACGAGATCAGATATGAAGATTGGGATTTGCGGCGAGCAGGGAGGGCATCCTGACGCCATTCGTTTCTGTCACCATGTCAATCTGAGCTATGTCTCCTGTTCTCCGCCCAGAGTCCCCATAGCAAGGCTGGCGGCAGCCCACGCCAAACTGAAAGAAGCGGAGTATAGTATCGCCTAAAGAATTTTGGATTTTCGATTTTGGATTTAAGGAGTTCTATCTAGGGATCCGGGTGGCGGGTATTCACATGGTCATTGCGAGCCCGTAGGGCGTGGCAATCTCGCTGCTTATCAGCCCGTCCTGGTGCGACGTTTCGGGGCCTAGGATCTATAATGAGATAATTCGTAGAGTCTTTGACCGAGTTGGGAGACTCTCTCAAGGCCCATAGAAGGATCCTCAGAGGAATCTGTCGGGGACTTCATGATGTTTTCTTTGATAAAGCCTATGGCGTTTACATAATTGAGCCGAGAGAGGGCCCCTATATGATCTACAAGCCCCAGCTTATGGAATCGCTTTCCCAGGTACTCCATATTCTTTAAGTTGTCCCGTCTCTTCCCCCCTTTGGTCTCTCCTTGACCTATGGATTTGGCGGCAATCCAGTAGGATTCCAGAAAGGTCTTGGCCAAAGCAGCCCAGATGGGGAGTTTATCAAATCCAAGTTTCGTAATTTTGTATCCCACGGTCCGTTCAGAGGGTGTGAGGAACCTTGAAGCCAAGAAATACTCGGTGAGAGAGATCACCTTTTTCTCTAGTGCTTCCTCGCCATCAAAAACGAACTCGCTCTCAAAAAGACCTCTCAAGAAGGCATAATCAACAACGATGGAGTCTAATGTCTTCACCTCTTCGTGGCCAGTCAAAAGCGATATGGCCACAAAAGAATGTGGGATAAAAAAGTGAATAATGCTGTTCTTGTAGTACTCCAACTCCAGTTTCTTTTCTTCCTCCACATAGTAAAAGGTCTCCTCCTCTTTCTCCGCACCCTCTAGCAAGTCCACAACCTTCCAGCCAATCAAGAGGGACAGGGTTTCTTGCACCGCATTTTCTGGATCACCCAGAGTATCCGCCATAGGGGCCTCAGATGCTTTCAGAAAGTCCAGGAGGCTTTCTACTGTGCCAAAAAGCTCAGAGAAAAGAAATCCCCGTGGATGATTGGCTAAAATGGCGGTGGCCACAAGAGAGAGCGGCGTAACAAGGGAGACCGCATTGATGGACTGGACCAATTGGTTGGCCAACTTGAGGTGGGATTCCTTGTCGGCTTCTCGCCCGTTAGAGAGGTATTCTTTTAATGAAAAGGGGTGGCTGAATCGTATATAAATCTTTCCATACCGTCTTTTCAGAAAACGTCTCGCTGTGAGGAGCTGCTGCAGGCTCTCTTGTCTTTTTTCGCCCCCACCAATCTCTTTGAGATAGGATTTCTCCTCAACGATTCTGTCGTAGATAATGGAAATAGGGACAAAGATAAGGTCATCACAAAACCCTTCCTCGTAGGCCTTAAGTAGAATGGCCAGAAAACCCGTTTTGGGTAGCACCAGTTTGCCATTGCGGCTTCTGCCACCCTCGATAAAAAACTCAATGGGATGTCCCTCTTCAAGGAGCGCTTTAATATATCTGACAAATACCTCCGAATAAAGCCTTGCTCCCGTAAAAGAGCGGCGTATGAAAAAGGCACCACATTTTCTGAAGATATGACCCATGGGCCAGAAGGCAAGGTTTTTTCCCGCGGCGACTCTGGGGATGTGCATGTGATGATCGTGGAGCACTTGGGTGAGGATGAGATAATCGATGTGGCTTTTGTGGGACGGGACATAGATGACAGGGCCCCTTCGTGCCCATTCCCTGACCCTAGCCAGGCCGCTCATATCCACATCTACGCCCTCAAAGATCCTCTTCCAGACCCAGTTCAAAGCGTTTCGGAGAAATAGGGCGTATGTAATGTTAAAATCTGCAGCAATCTCGTCAAAGTACTCTCCGGCTTTCTTTCTTTCTCGCCGCAAGCGTTTTGGATTTTCATGGGACATCTTTTCGATCTTCTGTCTGACCCCCTCATCCATGAGCACGATCTCTTTGATCTGTTGCCTTGATTTCATGATCGGTCCCAAGATGACCCTTTTCTGTCTATCAATGCTCTCTATGAGCATTTGTCTGACCTCCAGGGACATATCATGAAGCGGTTTGGCATCGGGCTGATCTCCCAGATAGGCCTTGAGGTTCAGTGGACGGCCAAAATCGATAAAGGCCCGGCGATTGTGCCGAAAGAATAGGACCGTTTTTCTAATGGCGCCCGGCTTGTCTTTGAACCCAAAAAAAAGGTTTCTCAAGCTGGTATAGTCCTTTTCCGGAGTTTTCTTATAGAGGACAAGTTGAGGGACAATAAAAATGGGCCGATCCATCTGCTTCTGCGTTTCCAGTAAAAAATGGATGTCGTCCTGTTGCGCATGGACAAAATGTCTCGCAAAACCCTTTGGATCCACAAGAAAGATGAGAGAAGGTGTCCTGTCTCGAATGGCCTCTCTGAAAAATCCTGATGTGTAGGGATCGGGTAGATGGCCGTGTCGGATGAGGTAGGAGAGTTGTGAGAAGGAGACTTTCAAAAATTGTGTAAAGGGCAATAACATGGATACTTTAAGGTCAAAGGCTATCTTTGGGTAGGGTATCCGTCTCCTTCGAAAGTTGTAGTGATAGAGAAGGTAGTCCAACCGCCCTCTATACTTGATCGCATAAACCACAGTGCCTTCTTTCTGCATCAGCCTCAGGTCTTCTTTCATGGTCTCATCAATACTGACTCTCTTGAAAAGCCTGTAGAGGAACCAACTCAGAAAGAATCCCGGCTTATGATCAAGGACATAGGGATAGAGGGTTTTCCTTTTAGAATTATCCATGAATGCTAACCATTTCCAAACGGGCAGTGGGAATGTCTAATAATCTTTAATAGGCAATAATTAATAACATGATCCTAACAAATCAAGTCATAAAATCGCTTTCGCCATTTTAAATAGGGCAAACAAACCGTTGATTTTCATGGTTTCCATATCTTCCGTAAATGACCTTATCTCCTAAAAAGTTCCTTAAATCATAAAATGCTTCTTTTTTTGTGTTATGCGTAATCTCGCCGGTCTGTATATGCAACGTTGTGGTAGATTATCTCCCAATCTAGGGAGGAATTGAACAAAAAAATTTAAAAAAATGCGGGGCAGGCTTGAAAAGATTGATAGAAGATGGTTGGCGAGAAAGTTGTGTTGACAAAAGAAATTGTATGTTTAAGAATATCCCCTCAGTTCCAATCATCATAGATCCAGGGAGGATGTCATGTTCAGACCCATGGTCGTATCTGGCTTAACCGTTGATCCCCTTACCAATAGTCCTATCGTGATTCTGAAAGAGACGGACGGCGAGAGGACCCTGCCCATTTGGATAGGGTTGCTCGAGGCTACGGCTATTGCCAGTGAGTTGGAGGGCATCAAATTCTCCCGACCCATGACCCATGATCTGCTCAAGAGTATCATGGATATGATAGATATTGAGGTGAACAAGGTGGAGGTTTGTGACCTTAAGAATAATACCTATTATGCTTTGATCCACATGACCCATGGGGACAAAGAGATTTCAATCGATGCCAGGCCAAGCGATGCGCTCGCCCTCTCCCTGAGGATGAAGGCGCCCATCTTTGTGTCAGAAGAGGTCATCAGCAGGTCTAAACAAATTGATCTTACTGCAGAGGCGGAGGACACATCGGAACAGGGAAAGAAATGGCAAGACATACTGGAGAAGCTGAATCCAGAGGATTTTGGAAAATATAAGATGTAAAGTGTCTAAAATGTTTAAAGTGTGCTAAAACGCCTAAAGTTGAATGTATTTTCTCCAGCTTTAGGCATTTTAGTCTATAAGCGCAAAAAATCTTCCGAGTTTGCATAAACTAGAGCCTTTGAGGCTTCCTTGTAGGCATTTACTTTTTGTAGCTTGCATACATGAA
>JASFEQ010000218.1:0-7701 GCA_050124735.1 Desulfobacteraceae bacterium
AGCACTTCGGAATTTGACTTCACGCTCTGCGATCTCCTTTTCGTCTCTTACAATGTGGAAGGCATTATAAGAACCCCCATCCCTAAATCGCATCTCCCAGCCTTTACAGGTGGGAATGCTCAGCTCCTCGCAGGCCACCTTCAGTCCGTGGCAACAATACCTAATCCAATACCACCCATACAGAGGTGTCCACGGGGGTACACTATGGGTACCATCCAGAAACCAAGAATGCATCGCCGGAAGATCCACCTCTTCGATAAGGTCATAACCTGGCGTTTCGTCCCAAAGCTTCACCCTTTCCTGTTTTTCTTTTCCCATTTTCTCCTCCTTTGATTTCGGGTTATGGACGATTGTCACCTTCCGCCTTCACCTTGTCCATCTCCTAGTTAAGGGCCAACTATGCTGGTGTTAAAACTTCGTATTTTATCACCCCCTTTTGAATCAAATTTATGGCAAGCTCCGCATCTAAACCCGTTACTTTAGATCAGGACCTGCCCGCCATTGCTCTCGCGCAGGCGAGGCGGACGGGCAAAGCGGGCGGAGCGGATCCAACTGATTTGAGATCAAGGCCTATAAAATCTTTTGGCAATCATGTCAATCATGCGGTCTGTCGTTGATTCAGGCTTCTTAACTTGGGCCATGGCAGGTCGGGTCTGAAGGAAAAAGACGCTTTCAGGAAAAGAAAGATTTTGATCAATGGCCCATTCCATATCCTGGGGGCAATCCAAGGACTTCTCCACGGATTTGGCCACTTTTGCAATCTCCTTGATTTCATCCTCACTGATGCACGCGATATCCTGCATATTGGGTGGCACATCTGCCCACTCAGCACCTTGCTCCATATTGACCACACATCTTGTCTTTTTGCCGACATGAGTATTGATCACTTCTAGATCCTCTTTATTGACCACAAAGCCATCAACGCTCTCTGCCCCGCTAACAACACCCTCGCCGAGACCCCAATTGGCTTCGATAATGATTTTTTTAGGATCACCGGTCACAGGATCGACCGTAAAACTGATACCTGAGGCACGGGCATTGACCATGGCGAGGACAGCCACCCCAATGGAGTCCCCCTCGATAGCCAAGCCTTTTCGGATTCTATAAGATATGGCTCGAGCGGTAAAGGCACTTGACCAGACTATTTTGACCTTTTCCAGCAGCTCCTTTTCCCCTTTCACATTGAGGTAGCTCTCAAACTGGCCTGCGAAACTTGCGCCAGCTGAGTCCTCAGCCAGGCCGCTCGATCTGACCGCCACCGGAGCATCACCAGTTCCCATTTTGTCGCATAAGGTCTTGTAGGCGGACACGATTTCAGCCTTTAGGTCGTGGGGGATCTCCTTGTGTTCTATTATGGCCCTGATCATTCGGCTCGCCTCATCAAGTTTTTCAATGCCTTCGATTATTCCCGTACTATTTATATAGCTTAATATCTCCTTTAGTGTGCCAGTCTCATCTGTAAATTGATTGTAGCCGTACGCGCTTATGGCAAAACCGGGAGGAACACGCATCCCCAACTGGATCATCTCGCCTAGATTGGCGCATTTGTTTCCGACCAGGAGGCCGTCCTTTGCGCCGACTTCCTCGAGCCAGTATATGAATTTCTCTGATTCCATATGTCCTCCCTTTTGAAAGTCAGTGTAGAGAAGACCTATTATAATCGATCGGATGGGTAGGGAATTCACCTCCTAATTTCAGTATAGGCCAGAATCAGGAGAGGGAAGGGTGGAGGTGAATTTGCTAGTGCATAAATCGGCCTCCATCAATGACTAGGGCTTGTCCCGTGATAAAATCGCTTTCATCGCTTGCGAGGAATATGATCGCACCAAACAGATCCTTAGGCTGCTCAAGTCGCCCGAGGGGTGTGCGACTTACATCATACTTTGTAATATCATTGACTATAGTCCTACCCGCTTCAGTGTCTGTGAGTCCAGGCGCTAAGGAGTTCACGCAGATGCCATATTCACCCAGTTCAGCGGCTAAGGCTCTAGTAAGGCTAACGATGCCACCCTTTGAAGTTACGTAATGGATGAAATTCTTTGACCCGGTAAAGGCGGTTTCAGAAGAAAGGTTTATGATTTTACCCTTGTTCTGCTTTTTCATCTGGGGGAATACGGCCCTGGCACATAAAAAGGGCCCTCTCAAATTAACGGCCATCAACTTGTCCCATTCCGCAGGCGAGATCTCCATAAAGGGCTTACGTGCTATTCCATAAAACATGGCCGCATTATTAATCAAGATGTCTATCCGGCCAAACGCCTTTATCGTCTCTTCTGCCATACGAATAGTTTCATCCTCGGAGGTCACATCCACTTTTACCGATATGGCAGAACCTCCATCTGTCCTGATCTCCTGGGCCGTTTGTTCAGCTTCCTTATCCAGGATATCTGCAAGAACCACCATAGCGCCCTCTTCCGCTATGGCCAAGGAGAATGCCTTGCCTAGGCCTCTAGCGCCCCCGGTGACGATTGCAACCTTCTCTTTCAGTCTTCCCATTTTTTCCCCCTCAATTTATGGAAGAATTCGAAAAGCTATATCGGAAACCCGTTTAGCATATTCAGGGTCATTAATATGGCAATCCATACTTTCGAACTCAATATCCGGGTTGAGTTCATCCCGCAGTGTATTTACAAAAAGTCTTCTCCCTTCAGGATCATAAAAGAACGCGCCGGGGCGGTCGTATTCAAAGAAACCATCTTCAGGGATCACGACTGCCACGGGTCCCTTTGATCTGTTCAACCGTCTGGCCATTATCCTGGCCACCTCCGCCAACTCCCCTTTTGTGGCTTTTATGGCCGACGCAATCTCATTGTGCCACTTTGCCGGTCTCCCTTTAAACCTCTCGGGCAGGTCTTCCAAGGAACCCCAAGGAAAAGCCCCTATTCCACCCGGCGCTACCACCTGCGGGATTCCCATTTGGGCGGCGGCCTTTAATCTTCCTGGTGAGCAGCAATATCCCCCGCAGTGTTCAGTCAAAACTTCCTGAGGACAGAGATCCAGTACGCCATCCACCCTACCTTCCATAATCAGTCGTTCCATGATCGCCCCTTGCATACTCACAGAATGAAAGATAGCGACCTCGTACCCCTCCCTTTCCAAGGCCGCTTTCACTGGCGAGGCATACTTAAGATATGATCCTCCCAAGGTGGTCATTGCGATAAAGGGAGCGCCTTCCTCCTGTCCTTCATCCTCACTTTCAACGGCACATGCCACTGCAAGGGCGGCCTTTGTGAGGTCTTTTTTTACGACTCGATTTAGGCCCCAAAGATCACTCGCAACTTGGACCATCACGATATCGCTGTGAACAGCCTGGGGTGTGACAAAATAGGAGAGGGCCACAGTGGAGGCCAGTACCTTTGTAACGCCTATGGGCAGTTTTCGGAACACTCTGAGGGCGAGGGCCGTCCCCATAGTTCCACCCAGGGCAATGACGCCATCAAAATCTCCCTTTTCAAAATGTTCCGCTACAATCCGTTCAGCCCCTTTGGCCATCTCGTCCATGGCCCGGGCCTCGTCTCCATAGGAGAGTAACTCCTGCAAAGTGCGGGAGGCGGCCCCGGCCACTTCAGGGTTGGGAAAATCTGCGCGTAGCGGGGACTTCCCTGTAACGCCCACATCCATCACCAGGGTTCTGACGCCTCTTTCCTCAATGAGGTTTTTCACAAATAGGGCTTCTTGGCCCTTTGTATCGAGGGTGGCAATGAGAAGAATGGTCTTCGGCTTTTTCATGGAGTTTCCCCATATCACCCGCTCCCCCTTGAACTCGGCTGAGCCATCTACCCGAGCCTTTCGGCTGTAAGACCCGTCGGCAAGGAGTTCGATTGAGGCTCACTCCAAGTGTTCAGGTGGAGCCGCTCAAGGCCGAGGTGCTCAGGCCGAGGGGCTCGTCGCAGGCAAGGGGGAGAATGGGTCCATTAGCCAGCAGGGCGAGCACTTCATCATCATCTGGAAAATCTGAAAATGGTACCATAGCAGGCTTTTCTACTATAGCCAAGGAGAAAGAATTCAGATGCAGGACCGCTCTCTTGGTTGACATTCAGGAAACTCCATTTATGGAGTATGAAGCCCCATAAATCAAGAAAACAAAACAGCCCTGAGAGGAGAGCGTTTCCATCTGAAATATAAAATAAATACAGCTTAATATGCGTATAGGTGTCAAAAAATGTTAGGTTGAACTTCTAAGCCATGTCAGTCCGGTATTCTATGAGAAACTGAAGAGGGAATATTTGGCCTTTCTGGTTGACAATTTGGAAACGTCATAATAGCCTCGGAAACAGTTTATTCCTGAACAGAATTTTACCACTATATGCCAGAATGCCCCGCCTTTTAAGGCGGGGATGTTCACTTAAAAAGCTTTGATTAAGAAGGGCTTTGAGGGGAAATATCTTTTTCCACAGGCGGGCCTAAACCTGAGATGACAATGTGGGCACATTTAGGTCTTTGTTTATAAGGTGAACAGCTTTCGAAAGGAGGAATCAGATGAGTGATGCAAGTTATGATGCAATCGTTGTAGGTGGGGGTCATCATGGTCTTATAACGGCCTGCTATTTGCAGCGGGCGGGATTGAAGACGGGCATATTTGAATTACAGTCCAAGTTAGGTGGGGCGGTCACCAGTGAAGGGGGGCCGGTGCCCGGTTTTCGTTTGAACCCCGGAGCCAACTGGACCCGCTTCTATGGGCACCCGGCCTACAGTGATTTCAACTTGAGGGAGAAGGGGCTTGAATACATCTTTCCCGACGAGAGCGAGGCCATGATCTTTGACAATGATACCTGCCTGGTCGGTTACTCCGCCATGAAAGTGGTTGACCCTCTGACAGGTAGAACGGAGCTGTCTGAAGAAAATTTACAAAAGACCCTCAACGAGATCGCCCGGTTTTCAAAGAAGGATGCCGATACCGCGGAGGAGCTGTTCCGGAGGTATATGGCAAAATGGAAATCCGCCATGGGGAAGTACCGGTTTAGTCCCCCTGTTCCCTGGGGAAAGAAGAATGAACTGGAGAAACTCTGTGATGACCCGAAGGATGGCTTTGATCCCATCTACCACTTTATGACCAGCCAACAGCTGGGCTACGACCTTTTTGAGAGCGAAGAGTTGAGGACTCTCTTCATCCGGGGGTGCATGACCTCTTTCGGCGGCGCACCCGATGATGTGATCGGGTTGCATGGCTTTGTCCACGCCATTGGCCTGGTCCTCTCCTGGGAGCCCGCGGCCATCACCAAGGGCGGCAGCCAGAAGCTGACGGACGCGCTCCAGCAGGCCTTCACAGAGATGGGCGGGGAGTTTTATGTCACAAGCGAAGTGGTCAAACTCCTTATCAAGAACCGAAAGGCCGCGGGAATCCGCCTGAAGGACGGGACCGAGATCGAGGCCAAAAAGCTCGTGGTCAGCAATCTGAGCGCCCTTCAGTCAATCCGGCTCATTGGTGAGGAGAATCTTGATTACAAAATCGTCCACCGGGTCAAGAACATCCGGTATAACAGGCACACCGTCATATGGGCGGTCTTTGCCATGCACGAACTCCCCAACTATAAAGCGGCCACCTTCAACCCGGACTGCGGCCCCCAGCCCAGGCTCTATATGGGTCCGAGAAATGCGGACTATGTGGCCAACCAGTATCTCTCGGAGATCCTGGTCAACGGGATCAGCAGCAAGCTCTTCATGTATCTGGGACCCGACACTGTCTGGGACTCCTCCCGGGCGCCTGAAGGCAAACACATGATCGGGGTCGAGGAATTCGCCGCCCCCACGAGATTCTTTTCGGCAAGCCGGTGGCATGAGCTGAGGAGGAAGTTCGAGGAGGCCATTATCGACCAGTGGCAAATATACGCCCCCAACATGACCAGGGAGAATGTGATCGGTTGTCGTGTCTTCACACCCTATGACATCGAGCTACGACGGCCCCATATGCACCAGGGCTCTATTGCCTGCGGGGACATGATCATCTCCCAGATGGATCGATTCCGGCCGACCACGGAGTTGTCCGGTTACAGGACGCCCGTCAAGAACTTTTACCTCTGTGGATCCGCCAACCACAATGGTGTCGGAACAGGGAGAGGATGCTCTTACAACTGCTATCAGGTTATATCGAAAGATTTTGGCCTCAATAAATAACAGACCCATAGACTGTAAAACGTTCAGTGGATACCCGTCAGCGAAAGGATAAATTAATGAGGATCAAGGTATTTAATGGAAGTCCCAGAGGGAAAAAGGGCACCACGAATGTGGCCGTGGAGGCATTCCTCACCGGGGCCGTGGAGGCGGGGGCCGAGGTTGAAAACATCTTTCTCGTTGATAAGCAGATCAAACACTGCCTGGGTTGCGTTGCTTGCTGGGTAAAGACGCCGGGTAAGTGCGTGCAAAATGATGATATGGAGGAACTGATTGAAAAGTTCATGGGCTCGGACATTTCCATTTTTGCCACACCCATTCACATAGACAATGTGTCGGGCATCATGAAAAATTTCATCGATCGCCTGATTCCAACCCGTATGCCCTATTTTGAAGTGCACAGTGATGGAGAAACGCGCCACCTGAACAGGTACGGTCAGCAACCCAAAATCATGATGATCTCCAGTTGCGGCTATCCGGAGCAGAGCCAATTTCAGGTGATCCGTCTCTGGCTTAAAAGGTTTTCACGGAATTTTGACATGGAGGTGGTCGGGGAGATCTATCGCAGCTGGGGTTGGCTACTGAAAGCAGAAGATGAAGGGTTGGAACCCAAGATCAAGGCTTACAAAGATCTGCTGAAAAAGGCAGGCCATGAAGTGGCCGAGAATCTGAAGCTATCGGAAGAGACGGCCGCCGAACTGGAAAGACCGATCCTGCCAAAAGAAATGCATCTGGAAATTTCGAAGAAGAGGTGGGACCAGGCCATCAGCCTTGGCAAAAAGGTATGGATGCTGAAAGAGAAATAAAAAAGGAGAGGGGAGGCATTGGGAAGATTAGAGGGTAAGGTGGCCATCGTGACAGGAGGGGCTAGGGGCCTGGGCAAGACATTTTGTTCGGTCCTGGCAGAAGAGAAGGCAAAGGTGGTCGTGGCCGATATTCTGGAAGAGGCCGCCCAGCAGACAAGCCAGGAGATCCTGTCAAAGGGAGGCACGAGCATGGCCCTTAGGGTGGACGTTACCTCTGAGCAGGACACCCTCCGGATGGCTGAGGAGACGATAAAGGCGTTCGGTCGGATAGATATCCTTGTCAATAACGCGGCCATGATCTACGGGATAACCCGGAAGCCATTCGTTGAGATCCCCCCCGAAGAGTGGGACAGGCTCATGACCGTGAATCTGAAGGGCCCGTTTCTCTGTTGCAGGGCCGTATTTCCCCAGATGGAAAGGCAGGGAAAAGGTAAGATCATCAACCTCTCCTCTGAGACGGCCTTCACAGGCTCCCGTCATTTTGTTCACTATGTGACATCCAAGGGCGGCATCGTCAGCTTCACCCGCTCTTTGGCCGCCGAGTTAGGTCAATACAATATCTGCGTCAATGCCGTCGCACCCGGTTTTACGGACAGTGAGTCGGCTCGGAGTGTCATCGATGATATCTCAAAGTATGACGTGAGCCCCACACCTCTCAAGCGCCTGGAACAACCCCGTGACCTGGTTGGCGCGGTTATATTCCTTGCGAGCGATGAAAGTGATTTCATCACCGGACAGACGCTTGTCGTAAATGGAGGACGCTACATGCACTAGGCAATAATCG
>JASFEQ010000219.1:0-7611 GCA_050124735.1 Desulfobacteraceae bacterium
ATTGGCCAGGCAACATTCGTGAATTGAAGAATGTGATTGAACACATGGTTATCACCAGTATGGGTGATGTGATCCGAGCAGAAAGCCTGCCCACAGAGATCAGAGGAACGCAGATGCAACTGGCTTTTCAGTCAGGCGACTTGATCTCAGGCGATTCTGAAACATTACCAGATTACAGAAAGGCAAAAAGGGCAATCGTGGCAGGTTTTGAAAAGAATTATCTGAAAAAGCTGCTGGATAAGAACGAATGGAACATCTCTCAGAGCGCGAGAGAAATAAAGATGCACAGAAGTAGCTTTCAACGTCTCATGCGGAAATATGGTTTGCGTAAACAGATATGAAAAAAACAGGCTCAGCGCGGCATCGGGGGAATGGTAGTGAATTGGGAAAAGTTTATTAAAACGCTTTTTAAAATGGCTGAGCCATACCTTCACACTAGAGGGGACCTGCTCCATACGCAGGTGGCCCATGAATGCGCATTGTTGCTTATGAAAAAAGAGGGAGGAGATAGACGCATCGTGGAGCCAGCGATCATCTTACACGATGTGGGTTGGTCCAGACTTGATCCAGAGGAGATTAAGGGAGCTTTTGGGGTTCGCGCGGCGGGCGAAACAGCAGCCCGCATTAACCGGGTACATGAGTTGGGAGGGGCGGTTATCGCTGGGGAGTTGCTTGAAGAACTGGAATATGATCCTTCATTGATTGATCAGATCATCCCCATCGTTGAAAGGCATGATTCCGGGCACGAGCCAAAATCCCTGGAGGAAAAACTCGTCAAGGATGCAGACAAGCTTTGGCGGTTTTCCCAGGTAGGTTATAGGAATGAGATGGAAAGACAAAAGCTAACTCCATTGGAACGTTACCAGTTTTTGGTCAAGAATCTGCCGTCCTGGTTTTTTACCAAAACCGCAAGAGAGATAGCGAAAGAAAATTTGAAGAATCGTGCCCTGGAATATGTAATAGATCCGGGTCGCAAAGAATGAAACTGGAATATTTGAGTCACAGACGGTTACACAGGAAGTCCCTGAAACAATGGCGTGAAACGGGCGTGTGCGAGCGCGTGTGAATTGACTTGAATTAAATAATATTTTTGTTAATATTTTAAACGTTCCTAATAACAGAAGACAATCCCAGCTAACATAAGTGGACTAAGTGTAATGTCATTGCGAGTGCTTCGAATTTTTCAGAATAAATTCTATAAAGCAATCCCCCCTCTGTCCATGTCTCGCGCTGAAGAGCAGAGACACTTGGTCATGGGACTCCTGCTGTCCTCAATCATCACAATGGTGATCCTCTCTGGCTGTGCGACAGAGCGAACCTACGTGAGAAGGCCTCCTGGCACAAAGGTTATTGTCCTGTCTGAAAAAGAGAGAGGAACAAAACCCTATGTGGTAAACGGTGAACGCTATTATCCTCTATCTCAGGCGGATGGGTTTGTGCAATACGGAAAGGCCTCATGGTATGGGAAGAAGTTTCATGGCCGAGCCACCGCGAGCGGTGAAAGATATAATATGTATAAGAGGAGTGCCGCCCATAAGACACTCCCCATGGGCACCCATATTTTGGTGCTCAATCTTTCGAGTAAGAAGAGTAGCGTGGTACGCATAAATGACCGTGGCCCATTTGTAAAAGGCCGGATCATAGATCTCTCCTATGCCGCAGCAAAGGAGATAGGCCTGGTAGGTCCTGGGGTGGTCAAAGTGAAGATCGTGGCCCTTGGAAAGGAGGTTGGAAGACTCCAATCAGATGGTGGCCCCAGGCCTCTGGTGGAACTAAGAGACTTGGAAAAGGGGGACTTTACGATTCAAGTTGGGGCTTTTGAGGATGGAGAGAACGCCCTCTCGGTCGCAGATCGTCTGAAAGTCATTTTCGACTATGTCCATATTGCCGTGGACGTGGACCGAGATAAGAAGACCCTCTATAAAGTGCAGGTATCAAGGTCTAAGACTCTGAGCCAGGCGGGAAAGGTTGAAAAAAAATTAGAGGATATGGGATTTACAAAGGCCTTTATAGTGAGGATTTGAATGATTCATTGATTTTTTTTCGAAGGACGCCAGAGGTCTTGAAAACAACCACCCTTCTCGCCCTCAGCCTGAGGTCCTCCGTGGTCTGAGGATTTCTGCCCCTCCTTGCAGCCTTCTCCTTGACTACGAATTTGCCGAAGCCACTGATGAGAAGGTCTTCCCCGTTTTCAAGGGTTTGCTTGATGATCTCAAAAAGTCTTTCCACAACAGTTCGAGATTGCGTTTTGCTAAGCCCAGCGTGGTTATAGACATTATTAGTAGTCTTTTCTTTCGTCAAAGCCATCTCAGATCCTCCCCATCTCAGCTTTGTTAAAGATCAGTAACCGCCGAATCCATAAGATAGTTGATGAGTAGCCAATATTAATGATGGCGCCCATGGTGTCAAGTATTTTTTAGTATCCAAATTTCTCTTTCAATTTCTCGTTGACGAATGCGGGAACAAGTCCGCTTATATCTCCACCCAGGCCGGCGGCCTCTTTAATGATCGTGGAACTGGTATAAAACCATTTATAGTCGGTCATCAGGAATATAGATTGAACCTCTCTGTTCAGTTTCCGATTCATAAGGGCCATCTGAAATTCGTACTCAAAATCGGATAACGCCCTCAGCCCCCTCAGAATCACATTTGAGTTTTTCTTAACCACATAATCCACCAACAGGCCATCAAAAGAGTCAACTTCAACATCGGTCCTCTCTTTCAGAGCCCTTTGTATCATATCTATTCTCTCCTGAAGGGAGAATAGGGGGGCCTTGAAGGGATTATTCAATATGGCAATAACAAGTTTATCAAATATTTTCAAGGCCCGGTTGACTATACTCAAGTGGCCATTGGTTATAGGATCAAAGGTCCCTGGATAAACAGCTGTTCTCTGACTCATGTATCACTCCCCAAAATGAAATATGCTAATTTTCGTTTCTCCATAAATCCTGGATTTGACCATTTGAAGTTTCCCCAAAACCTCGGGGAGCGTCTCTGTCTTAAAGGATTCAGCCACAGCAATCGACGGCGACGCAAGAATATCCCTGTCAGAAAGTTCTCCCAATAGAGGTGGAATCATCTTTTTCTCATAGGGCGGATCGAGAAATATGAGGTCAAACTTCTCTTTCAACAAGGGATGCTTCAAAGGCAAACCCTTGGTCAAGTCTTTTTTCCAGACAAATCCCAAGGGCTCATAACCGCTCCGGGCCAAGTTTTTTTTTATGAGTTTAATGGACTGAACCGAATTGTCAATAAATAAGGCCCGTGATGCTCCTCTGCTAAGGGCCTCGATGCCCAAGGAACCAGTGCCTGCAAATAAATCAAGGACCCTAAAACTGGTCACGTCTTGGCCGATGAGGTTGAAAACAGCTTCTCTTACCCGGTCCGAGGTGGGTCGAATATTCCAACCTTTCAGTGATGCCAGAACCCGACCTTTCGCCTGGCCGCCCGTTATTCTCATAGAACTCACTTGGTGAATCCGCTGATCAGCCCCAACAGATTGATATTATCTCTTGGGGTAAGGACGCGAGAATCTAAGTGGTATCCACCTGTTCGGCACTCCCCTGATCCACGGCTTTTTGTCCGCGGCTTTCCTCCCCTACAGTGGATGCGGCTGTTTTGGCCTGAGAGCGTTTTCCATGCAGTCTATAAAAAGTAACCACAGGTCCCGACAAAATATAGGAGAGCATGATAATAAACAGCATGACCTGTGGCTTATAAGCAATCACAGTAAATATGAGGATGATGGATACCAGGACATTGAAAGGTTTTCGGTGCCGTATGTTGACTTCTTTAAAACTCAGGTAATTAACCGTGCTCACCATCAAGAAAGAGAGGACGTAAATCATAACAATAATGATAATCGGTTTGCTCTTGGAGATTCCTCCCAGGGCGCTGGTAAATAAGATCAAAGATGCGATAAAACAGGCAGCGGCCGGAATTGGCAGTCCATTGAAAAACTTGGCATCCAAACTGTCCTTCTGCACATTAAATCTGGCAAGCCGCAAGGCACCACATATGACATACATGAAAGCGGCCAGCCAACCCAAACGGCCAAACGGCTCTAAGGCCCATAGGTAGGCCAATATGGCGGGCGCAACACCAAAGGCCACGAGATCTGACAACGAATCGTACTCGTTTCCAAAGGAACTGGCGGTACGTGTAAAGCGTGCAATTCTCCCATCAAGGCCATCAAACACGCAGGAAATGATAATCGCAATGGCCGCTGCCTCGTATCTCCCATGTATTGCAGCGATGATGGCGTAAAAGCCCCCGAACAGGCTGGCCGAAGTAAATAAATTAGGGAGGACAAAAATACCTTTCCTCCGTCTTCTCCTTGGTCTCTTTTTCCGCCTTGATTTCATGATAGATACCCCAGAATAGTCTCGCCCGCTTTTACCTTATGAAAAGGTTGAACAGTGATGTGAGTATCATCCGGAAGATATAGGTCCAAACGGGACCCAAACCGGATGAGACCAAACCTCTGCCCTGTTCTCACATAATCGCCCTCTTTGATCCAGCACACAATGCGCCTGGCAATAAGTCCTGCAATCTGAACAAGAACAATCCTGCGTCCGTCACCTGTTTGGAGTGTGATGCGGTTATTTTCATTTTGTTCAGAGGCCTTGTCAAGGTTGGCACTAAAAAATTTCCCTGGATTGTAAAGGATAGCCAAGATTTTTCCGCCTATGGGAATCCGATTCACATGGACGCTGAACAGAGACATAAACACACTCACCTTTACGGCCGGTTCACCCAGAGGGTTGTTGTCATCCTTCAGGTGTTGAATCTCTAATATCTTCCCGTCAGCAGGGGTCAATACGCTCTTTTCTGGCACCTGAGTTTCACGAGCAGGGTCACGGAAAAAAAACATGGTGAACAGGCTCAGAACACCCGTAAAAACCGTGAGCACCACAAAGTCAAGATATAGGAAAAGAAAAGTAAAAAAGGCCCCAATAAAGATAAACGGGAGACCTTCTCTTGCAAAAGGGAAGTTATTGTTGATCCTCGTACCCTCTAAGTTTGATGAACCCATGTAAAGAATAACCCCGCTCCCTCCACTACGCCCTGACCAGACCGGCCCCATATGCGTTGGGATCTAAAATGACCCATACACCCCAATACCCCAGTTGGGAAAAAGCCCGTGGAAAGGTATTATATTTTTCAAGATTTGTTCTTGTCAACGCCCTTATTCCCCCTAACGTTGGTGATCAGGAATGCTTCATAACCTATTAATTTCAGTCTTAATACACAAATTAGACGGTGGATTTGGGTCCCTCTTCTCGCCTGGATGGTTGCTATCCGGTTTTTCCGAATTGGGGGCAAAGGGGTTGGGCCTAATATCTGGAGGACGCATATAGGTCGGACCAAGCTCTTGAAGATCATCAAAATCCTGAGCAATAAACCGATTAAGTCCCAAAGTTCCCACAGCAGAGGCCTTCAAGTTCCAAAGATAGGCAGGCGCCAGTTCAGCCTTGGGGCCGAGCATTTCTCTTATGAGATGGCCCTGCGTGTTGAAATCATTGCCCAAGAAAAGAGAGGGTTTCTCAATGACAGAGGGCAAATCCTTGATCCTCAAGCAGATGTCCTGTTGCGTCCTGATCATTCTTTGATCATCACCCCAACTGAACAGAGCCGCGAAAACCTCTCCCTTTCTGGAATCGATTATGGCACATACAGGCTGCCTTACGAAAGGCAACTGCGCAGCCATAGCTTCCAGACTGGACACGCCAATGATGGGGATTTGAAGCCCTTGTGCCATACCCTTCGCTTCAGAGAGCCCAACCCTTAGCCCTGTGAAGCTTCCCGGTCCTGTTGCCACAATGAGGGCCTTAATGTCCTTTGTATCGACTTCTGAGGTGGCCAGCAGAAAATCAATTCCGGGCATAAATCGCCTAAAATTCTTGGATCCTGAAGCCATGTAGTATTCAGACATAATGGTGCCCTCCTCTTTCATGAGGGCGATACTGAATTGGGGTGTGGAGGTATTAAAGGCCAGGATCAATGGATTTAACCAAAGACTTTTTCGAATAGTTTTCTGAAGAATTCAATTCTTGAGAGATCGTTTATGGTGACAACGACAATCAGGAGTCCAAGCAGAAAAAGGCCCACCTTCTGGGCGAAATCGCGCTTCTTAAGGCTTATGGGTTTGCCTATAATCAATTCGATAAATAGAAAGATGATGACCCCACCATCCAGAATGGGGACAGGCAGGAGGTTTAGGATACCCAGGTTGACGCTTATGACGGCCAGCAATGGAATAAGCAGGCCAAAACTCTCCTGCGCCACTTGGCCAGTCATCTGGCCAATTAGAATGGGACCGCCAACGGTTTTGATCGATATGGCGCCCTGAAAGAGTTTAACGATGACCGTGCAGACCAGGCTCATGACCTCCCAAGTCCTCAGCAAGCCCTCCTTGATCGCCTGAAAAGGACCTAATCGCACTTCCTCAAATTTTCCGGCCGCCACAATCCCGATGAGGGCCGATTTGACGTCTTCACCTAATATGTTTTTTACCATACCCTCTTCCGGCGTGACCGTCACACTCAAGAATTCATCACCCCTCTTAACGGTGATGATACAAGGAATGCCGGCCTTGTCGCGGACCAGTTCTTTGATATGTGACCAGCTCTGGACGTTTTCGCCCTGGATGGATATGATCATATCCCCTTTCTTGAGGCCCGCACCGTCGGCTGGGGAGCCTTCGCGGACCTGCCCGATTTCTGTGGTCATCTCATGCTTACCGGAGACAAGGAAAAGACCGCAGAACAGGACTGCTGCCAATACCAGGTTAAATATAGGCCCGGCTGCAACGATGGCCATTCTCTTTAAGACATGCTGATTATGGAAGGCCCTCTTGGCTTCATCAGGTGGGAGATTTTCCGTGTCATCATCGTTTTCTCCCAGCATTTTCACATAACCCCCAAGGGGGACCGTAGAGATCAAATATTCTGTTTCGCCGATCTTTTTCCCGACCAGTTTGTATCCGAAGCCTAGGGAGAATTTGAGGACTTTCACATTAAAATACTTGGCTACGATGAAGTGGCCCAGTTCATGGAAGAAAATCAGGATCCCCAGCACGGCAACAAAGGGGAGGAAATAGTAGATTAAAAAGGTCATCAGTAAGCCTTATTTCTCAGTTTGGAATTGCGCGTACTATATCATAAAATTAGGATAATTTCACATATGTCAATCGCTTGCTCAAGAATCCTGGCTCCATATACTATTCACCAGTTATCGCCCGGAGTTGTTCTCTGGCCCTATCTCGGGCCCATGAATCCGCCTCCATCACTTTCTCAATACTCTTGATGGAGGAAGCCCTGTGGGCCTCCATGGTCCTTCTTATAAGCATTGGTATCTGGAGAAAACCGATTTTGCCGTTCAGGAAGGCATCCACCGCGACCTCATTGGCTCCATTCATGACAGCCGGCATACTCTGCCCTATTTCACCAGCCTGGAGAGCCAGATCCAGACATGGGAACTTCTTCAAATCAGGTTTCTGGAAGGTTAGGGTCCCTATCTCATCCAGCTGGAGGGGAACAAGATGATTCTCAATATGACGAGGATAGGAGAGAGCATAAGAGATGGGGGTTATCATGTGCGGGATGC
>JASFEQ010000220.1:0-7607 GCA_050124735.1 Desulfobacteraceae bacterium
AACGTACTGGTCCCTGATCTTGAGTCTTGAATCACCCAATCCCCTTAACTCCCTATCCAGACAATCGATCAGTCTATTTAGTCTTTTCTGGTGCAGCCCCAGTTTATACTGAATCGGGTCTGCAATGATGCCGGAAAAGGAGGTGAGGGTGGCGAGGGCCGCCATCACGGCTCCTGTGGAGGCGATGACCAAACCCATGGAGGCTGATGCAGGGAAGACAGCGTAATATAGACCTCCCACGGTGGGGCCTAAAATGAAATTGGATATGGCCGTCTGCTGCGCAATGGCTGCTGCGAGTCCGCCCCCAACAGTCCAGGCGCCCGGGGTCATTTTTCCGAACACACTGGCTCCTGTGGACAGGGAGATGATATTGCCAGCCAGTTCCGATGCAGCCGTCCGGCTTCTGGAATATTCCATGAGATTCTTTTCCAAGGCAGGACGAAACCTTGGATCTTTTGATTTTGAAAATATGGTGGACAGCTCACCAATAAAGAGAGAGGATATTTCTGGTTGATTAAGAATGTTCTCAAGTAGGGCATCTTTCTCTGATCTTCGTTTCTCCTGGGTATATGGAATTTCCAGGAGCTCTGAAAATATGAGCCAGGTTATTTCCTTTTGAACTTTCGTCTCAAATCCAACGGGCAGTCTTTCCACATGGGAGGGAAATTTCTCCAGGCCCATTTTCTTCATGAGTGAAGAGGAGGCTCTCAAGGTGATATAGGGTATGGTCCAGGCCACGTTGAGGGGCACTTTGTAGAGATCAGAGCCAAAGGCCTTTCGATTCAGTCTTATGGCGCCCTTAAATGAGAAGTGTTTTCTTACAAAATGGGGAATTCTTTCTTTCCGAGACTCTATATAGGCGCCAATGGCCCTTTCCACAGCCAAATCAGCTTCATAATTTTCACGGTTTTGGACGGTCTGATTCATTTACTCCTTGAAAATCTCCCGGGCCGTGACAACCCTCATAATTTGATTCGTTCCCGTGTAGATCTGGATGAGTTTGGCATCCCTCATCATTCTCTCTAAGGGAAACTCCTTCATGTAGCCGTAGCCCCCCATAACCTGGACAGCATCTGTGGTGACCTTCATGGCCGTGTCTGAGGCCGTAAATTTGGCCATGGCACAGAATTTAGGCGCCAGATTCCATTGCATCTTGTCCAGATATCGGGCGGCTTGATAGGTCAACAGGCGGGCTGCTTCTGTGGCGGCTGCCATATCGGCAATCATGAACTGAATGGCCTGAAATTTGGAAATGGGCCGGCCAAACTGGACCCTCTCTTTGGCATATCTGACCGCCTCGTCAATGGCCCCCTGGGCCAATCCAACGGCCTGGGACGCAGAAAAGAGGCGACTCGTGTCCAGGGCTGCCATCAGGTTTCCAATGCCTTCTCCCTCCTCACCAACTCTGTTTGCTTCCGGGACCTCCAAGTCCTCAAAAAAGAGTTGCGAGTTGAGGGCCCCCCTCATACCCATCTTGTTTTCATTCTTGCCGTAGACCAACCCCTTTGAACCCTTCTCCACAACAAAGGGGGTCACCCCCTTGGCTTTCTTATCCGGATCCGTATAGGCATATACTGTTATAATGTCAGCGATACTGCCGTTCGTGGTGAAAATCTTCTGACCGTTGAGCACGTAGGAATTTCCTTTGCGAATCGCCCGGGTTTTCATGGAAAGGACATCTGAGCCAGCTTCAGGTTCAGTGGCGGCAATGGCTGCAAGTTTCCCTTTGGTCAATCCTGGGAGGTATTTCTCTTTCAGTTTTTCGCTTCCTCCAAAAAAGATGGGCAGCAGCCCGTCTGCGTGTGCAATGAGGATCAGTGCCGAAGATGCGCAGACCTTTGCGATTTCTTCCAAAATCATGCTAAAGAGCAGATATTCTGCACCAATACCCCCATATTTTTCAGGAAGAAGGGGTGCCAAAATACCGTTTTCCGCGTATGTCTTGACCGTGTCCCAGGGGAATTCTGCCTTTTCATCTATCTCTGCAGCTCTGGGCTGGATCTTATCCTGGGCAATATCCCTGACAGTTTTCAAGATCAGTCTCTGCTCCTGGTTCAGCTCTATCATTCCCTTTCCCCTCCAGAACTTCATTGAAACCGCGCGTTGATCAGTCTCTATTCCTTTACAGAGGTAAAGGGGAAAATGCAAATATTAGATGAGAGCCTGATTCAGAAATTGCTTTATGGTCAGTTCTCCCATAAAATGGGCCACCGGCAAAGATATCCACTGCTGGTCCCGAGGTTTTTTTAATGCAATTCCAGCCCAGGCACAGTGTTTTTTTATAATATTAACAATATGTTGAAACCACAGGAGGTCTTGAAATGAGCCCAGAAGTTCCGACCCGAGAAGAAGCCTTTAAGCTCCTTACAGAATACAACAAAAATGAGAGCCTCATTAAACATGCCCTCGCCGTGGAAGGGGTTATGCGTTACGTTGCCCGAAAGCGTGGGGAGGACGAGGAAAAATGGGGTATCATCGGTCTGGTGCATGATCTCGATTACGAGCAGTTCCCTGAGGAGCACTGCCGAAAGAGCGATGAAATCCTCAAGACACATGACTGGCCTGAGGAGTACATTCACGCCGTGGTTAGCCACGGGTGGGGAATCTGTTCAGATGTGGAGCCACAAACAGAGATGGAAAAGGTGCTCTACGCTATTGACGAACTCACAGGGCTGGTGGTGACAACAGCCTTGGTTCGTCCCTCCAAAAGCGTTATGGACCTGAAGGCAAAGTCGGTGAAAAAGAAATGGAAGGACAAGAGATTCGCAGCCGGGGTGGACAGATCCATTATAGAAAAGGGAGCAGAGATGTTGGGCGTGGATCTCGCAGAACTCATCACCGATACGATCATGGGTATGCGAGAAGTGGCTGAAGAGATCGGTTTAAAGGGGACGGTGGAAGGGGGAGCATCCACATAAGTGGACTGAGAGGCTGATGTGGGCAAGGTACAGGGGAAATAGTTGCCCTTTACGTGGCTCTCTTAGGTATATGCTGTTTTAACTCGCATGCCTGGTTAGAGGGACAGGTGGCACAGCCTCTGGGGTGAGTGGTGCAACCTGAATGGAGGGCATAGGAACCAGCCATTCTGGCCCCTTCTGACACATATATTTTTTCCATACCAGGTTCCACAGGAATCTCTGTTCCCGGTATATCTGAATGACCAGACCAGTAGGCCTTTTCCAGACCAGAATCCCTTGCAATACCCACGCACTTCTCCATAAGATGTCTGCCCGCACCAGGATGGTTTTCTAGGGCATAGTTGGGTCTGAAGGCCAAAAAGCATACGGGCAAAGAGGAGTCAATCTCAGCGATAAATTCCGTTAATGGTTTTATTTCCTCCTCATTTATCTGAGGGATGACGAGAATTCTGAATTCCCAGAGCTTATTCCTTGCCTCCCTTCCGATAAATTTAGCATTCCTTAGAACAGGTTCGGAAGAGGCCCCTGTCAAGGCCAGGTGCAGCTCATCGTGATAGGCCTTCAGGTCATAGGTGATGGATGTGGTAAAATCCAAGATCCTCTTCAGACTTTCTTCTGTCATATATCCATTGGTGTCAAAATTTACCTTTGTCTCTGGTCTCATCATTCTTGCTTCTTGAACAATCTTTTCTATATAGGGCAGGTGAACTGTTGGCTCCCCGCCTGAAAAGAATATCCTGTCTGCTCCCATCATTTTACCTGATATGGAATCCAGCCTGTTTATGCACTCCAGGGCCATTTTTGCTGGATACTCATATCCTCTCTGTCTGGATCCGTTGTCCGGATATTGCGAGATGGTCCAGTTCTGGCAGTTCAAGCATTTGTAATTGCAGCCTGCCATGAATACGGTGTAGCTTTCCGGGGGGGCCGGATGGAGGGTAGCCGAGGCCACAGTGGGCATGGACACCCTGCAGACCCCTGTTTCTCCTTCCAACCTGTTCACCCTGCATCGATGCTCGCAGAGTTCACAATTCTTGAGGTCTTTGAGGAAATCCTGTTCTGTCATATTTCTATCGTCTTTATACGGTGCGAGATCCTTTAGAAAGAGAGCGAAACCATTATTTCTGGCGTGCGTTTCCTGTTCAGCTTATCACAATTCCTGGTCATCATCACTGGGAAACAGTAGGCCTGGTGATTCCCAAAACAGCACAGGTCGGCTGGTTGTGTGTCAAGCTTTGCAGATCAGAAAGTTAGATATCACCGTCCGCTTCGCTCGAGGCACAGAGGACGCAGAGATGAATATTTTTTTCCATCGCCGTTGAGAAGACGGCGATGGAAAACCAATCAGTCCCCGCACTTAGTGCGGGGACGGGAAAGCAATGCCTCGTAAATTGTTTTGGGATCTAGTATGTAACTCAGATGCCCCGATGCCCAAAGGCTTGTGTCTTTTTTGCCTTTCGGCGCTTGGCCGCCATTCCATCCTCCGTAGCCCGTCCCCCGCAGTAGCCTGTCGGAGCAAAGCGGAGATCCCGTTTGCGGGGTCACGGAGGATGGACAGGCTACTGCGGGGGATGGAGAGCGAAAAGAGGAAGGCGGAAGCAAAGGAGAAGTAAAGGAGGGGCTTAGGGTTGCGACGGCGCTTCCAGGTGCTCACCGAATACGGCTATCGAAGGATCCATTATTTGCGGATCGTCATAATTGAGAAATTGGCCACTCCAATCGCGAGGCGCGTGTAGAGAAAGCCAGGCAATGGAGCGTGCAGGAACGGCAGGGGACTCAAGCTTTCCATCAGTCTTGAGGCTTTGGTAGTAAGCCATCTGCTCTGGTGCCATGGCCTCGGAGCCCTCCCGCAGGATTAGCGCCTGCATCTCTGTATCCACTACACCGGGGCGAACTGCAATAGCTGTGAGGGATGGTTCTTCTGCGGCCAGAACCCGGGTGAATTGGACCAGTGCTGCCTTTGAAGCACAGTAGGCGCTTGCTGCCAGGACAGGGATATTCGCAGCGCCGCTGCTCACATTTATGATACGGCCCTTTTGCTTGAGCAGCTGGGGAATTGCTGCCTTTGCCATGTGGAAGGGACCAAGCAGATTGACCTCGATATTGTAGCGCCACGCCTCTGAATCGGCCGAAGCAACAGGCGCTATGGGCTGGAAAATGCCCGCATTGTTCACCAGTGCGTCCACCTGTCCAAATCGATCTATGGTTTTTTCCACAGTTCGGCGGCAGGCGTCCTCGTCAGCCAGATCGCCGTGGATTGTGAGTGCCACACCGCCCAGACGTTCCACATCTTGGGCCACACGCTCCAGGGGTTCGGGAGATCGGGCAATAAGCGTTACACAAGCGCCCACCTTTCCCAGCCAGCGGGCAATGAAGGCCCCGACCCCTCGGGATGCACCTGTCACAATGACCACAGGATTATCGCTCATATGCCTCCCTTTCGGCTCGAAGAATTGATTCATACATATAGAATTCCGCGCGTATTCGTCAAGTCATTGCCTCCCTATGGTGTTGACTTCTCAAGGGGTTTCATCATATTAGTTAGTGTCCATGGGCAAATGACCTTTGGCTTACGTAGACACTGGTTAAGATTGCTGTTTTGAGGTTTCTCTACTGGAGGGGAGATGACAACAGTTAAAGAGGTGATGGAGTCCAGAAGTGTGGCCGTGATAGGGGCCTCCCAGGATCCAGAGAAACCAGGCGCCCTGGTCCTCAAGGTCTTAAAGGACACAGGGTTTCAAGGGCAGGTGGCTGGGGTGAATCCCAGAGGAGGGGAGGTGCATGGGACGCCCCTCTACCGCAGTCTTGATGAGATCCCTTTTTCCGTGGACCTTGCCGTTTTGATTATCCCCCCAAAGGCCGTGCCAGCATCTCTGTCGGAATGCGCAAGTAAAGGCGTGAAGGGGGTTGTTATCTCCTCGGAGGGGTTTGCCGAGACGGGGGAAGAAGGAAGGCAGTATCAGGAGGAGGTCCGCACCATCCTTCGATCCACGGGTATGAGAGGTTTTGGCCCCAATACCATGGGCATTGTAAACACGGCTACAGGCTTGACCACCGGCTATTTCGGTAATAAGCACATGCTCCAGCCCGGGTCCATCGGATTTGCGAGTCAATCCGGGATTTTCCTTGGAGCACTCATGCGGTATCTCACTTCATTTGAACCGTTTCGGATCTCAAAGGTGTTGGGCCTGGGCAACAAGGTGGATGTGGACGAAACAGATGCCCTGGGTTATCTGATAGAAGATGAGCAGACCCGTATCGTGGGGATGTACTTGGAAGACATCCGAGATGGAAGGCAATTCCTGAACGTAGCCCGAAAAGGTGTGGCGCAAAAGCCCGTCCTTTTATTAAAAGGCGGAAGGACACCTCAAGGGAGTCGTGCCACTGCATCGCATACGGCCAGCCTGGCCGTGGATGACGCGGTGCTTGATGGTGCCTTGCGCCAGGCAGGTGTCTTGCGCATGGCAGACATGGACGAACTGGTGAGCACGATCATGGGATTCCAATGTATGCCCCTACCAAAAGGAGAACGCCTCGCCTTTGTGACCTATAGCGGCGCCCAGGCCATTATGAGCATGGATGCGGCCGCGGATGAAGGGCTCCAAATGGCACGATTTTCGAAAGAGGCTCAACAAAGAATTGCCAGCGTCATTGCGTCGCCCAGTAAGGCCCAGAATCCAGTGGATGTATTCCCGGATATGATGGCGCACGGTTTTGAGAAGACCGGCACGGAGATCCTTCACGCCTTGATGGAGGATGATGGGGTGCACGGCATCGTATTCATTTCCTTTGCCATCTATGGACCCGACCCTTATCGCCCCCTTGTGGAGGTGATAAGGAATCGGCTGACCAAGCCCATCTTCTTTGCCCTGCTCGGGGATAAAGGGAAGGTGGCGGACTGCAGAGAATTCATGGAACAGAATGAGATTCCATTTTATACGTTTCCAGAGATGGCCGTTCGCGTTTTCGCCCACATGTGGCGCTATGCCCGGACCCTGAAACAAGCAAGGGGCCGTAGGCCTTCGTAGAGGATGAGAAGATTTGAAATGAGCAGTTCAGCGGATCAGATTGTGGGCATACTGAAAGAAGCTGACGTGGATGTGGCCTTTGGTATACCCAGTGTCCACAATATGCGTCTGTACGAGGCGTTGCGAAAGGATTCCTCCATCCGGCACATACTCTGTCGCCAGGAGACCATGGCAGCTCACATGGCCGACGGGTATGCACGGGCAGGCCGCAGGTTGGGTGTGGTGATCTCCTCTACGGGTCCCGGTACAGGTTACATGGTTCCTGCCATACAGGAGGCATGGGGGAGTTGTTCCCCTGTCCTCATGATCACCACAAATATCAAGGGGGCAAAAATCGGACAGGGATTCGGAGCGCTACACGAATTGCAGGATCAAGATACACTCTTTCACCATATCACCAAGGCCACCATGACCGTCCGATCAGAGGATGAGGTTCAGGCTCTCACACGGGAAGCTATCCATATAGCGCTCTCTGGAAGACCTGGACCCGTCTATCTGGAGGTATCTACAGATCTGCTAGACAGACCCATCTCTGGGGAAAGGAAAGAGGATTCTGGAAAGGGGGATAAAGGGGAAGGGATATCAGGCCTGGAAGAGGCTATCTCCCTTGTTTCCCGTGCAAAACAGCCCCTGCTTGTTGTAGGATCCGGGGCCCGTCGTC
>JASFEQ010000221.1:0-7595 GCA_050124735.1 Desulfobacteraceae bacterium
TAGTGCCTGATCCCCGTCATAGACCACATCTGTCTTGATGCCTCGCATCCCAAGTCGATCGGAAAGGGTATTCACAAACTCTATCTCATCATCTACGAGTAAGACCTTCATGCCCTTCATCTTTTGTTCCTCCTTTACCCATGCTATCACACTCCCTGAGCTTCAACAAGCACCTATTCTTTCCTTCTGGCCAATGGAAAATTTAAGGTAATAGAGTACTTATCATCCTGGGACTGCTCCAAGATTCGGCCTCCAAGCTCCTCCAACATGTCCCGATAAAAACTCTCATCATCAAGCTCTTTTGACCCAAATCGGGGGGAATATTCAGGACATGGACTGCTGAGACAGACCTGAAATATGCCCTCCCTCACGTCAGATTCCAGAACGACCCGACGCCCGCCTTCCAGGCCCGCCATGACCTTCTCCACGTTGAACAATACGGCCATCTGAAATCCAATCGGGTCTATCTCAATCATGGACGTCCTTTTGCACAGCCTCATCACCAGATGGATATCTTTTTCCCCGGCCTTTTCCAAAAGAAGACCTTGGACTTCCTCTAATGCCTCATTGCCCTCAAAGATCGGCCGAGCCTCTGCCATGCGGTGAGCAAAGCGGCCGAGTTGCTGGATCAGGGCGGCCGCCTGAACGATTTCTTCCTGGATTGTATTTAGAGGAGTCAAAAAGGGGGCCATATCCAAAGACAGACTCCGACGACGTCTGAACAAACGGCCCGCCCAACCCCACCTCTGCCTTTTTTTCATCTTCAGGAGATCAAGCATCAGACCAGCAGTCTCATTGATGGTGGCCAGGTGGTTTTTGAGCTCGTGGGCAAGGCGGACCAAGGCCTGGCCCAAGAAATTTAAATGCGCGGCACTCAAACTGAGGCCGTCATTTGCGCCTTCAGCCCTCGAAATTGACGTTGTCAACTCCCGTGTTCTGTCTGTCCCGTTCCCGACCATACGGCCTCCCCCATTTCAGCCTTCCTCCTGCGCTTTAGCCAAGCCCCTCTATGGGTCCATACAACTCTGTGGCATCCTGGTTCGAGAAGAGGCTTTTACGGCATCCTTATACGATGTTGGAGTCGGGTTTAAGGATGAACAGATCATTGTTGAAGAGGTCACTATCGCATGATCCGCTGACATCCAATCCGTGCCTATGGCAGAGAGGTAAAACGGCGAGGCACAAGGCAACGCTTTCTAGGTCCTATTTGAGCCTTGACACGCTTAGTGAATTTTATTATCAGACAGAAATCAGTTCAGTCAAGTCAACTCTGCCTCTCCCAGATGGTAAGGGAATCGGATCTGCGTAAGGCAAACACTCTGGGGAAGGGAAACCTCTCATGCAAAAAAGAACCCTTGTGGCTCTGTTTTCCAATTTGCTCACGCTGTTTTTCTTGCTGGGTTCTCGCCCCGTGATGGCTGCCGCAGAAGGAGCAGTGGCCTCCGGTTCGCAGGGCCATCCCTGGTGGTTCTGGCCGCTGGTCCTCCTGGTTGTCACCTTCGTCATGGGCATATTCGCGGTTCTCGGTGGGGTTGGAGGCGGTGTCCTTTTTGTTCCTATCATCAGCGGCTTTTTCCCTTTTCACCTTGATTTTGTGAGAGGCACAGGCCTTCTTGTGGCCCTCTCCGGAGCACTGGCAGCCGGTCCTGGGCTTCTCAAGATGAACCTGGCGAGTTTGAGGCTCGCTATCCCGGTGGCCGTCATTGCCTCCGCCTGCGCCATCCTCGGCGCCATGATTGGCCTGGCCCTCCCCACCAATATTGTCCAAATATCTCTCGGGGGCACGATTATCGGTATCTGCGTGCTCATGCTCGTAGCCAAGAAATCAGAAATTCCCGATGTGTCACAGGCAGATAACCTTTCTTCTGCGCTCAGGATCTATGGCGTCTACCGGGAAGGAAGTACGGGTGAAATCATCAACTGGAAAATCCACCGGACGCCCTTGGGGCTCGGGTTATTTATTATAATAGGTATTATGGCCGGCATGTTCGGCCTTGGAGCGGGGTGGGCAAACGTCCCGGTGCTGAATCTCCTAATGGGCGCTCCTCTGAAGATCAGCGTGGCCACGAGCAAGTTCCTCCTCTCTATCACGGATACCTCTGCCGCCTGGATCTATCTGAATCAGGGTTGTGTCATTCCCATGATGGTGGTTCCTTCACTCGTGGGCATTATGTTAGGCTCTTTTGTGGGCGTCCGTCTTCTTGCGGTGACCAAACCCGCGGTCGTCCGCTGGATTGTGATCGGGATGCTCGCCTTCGCCGGTGTCAAGGCCTTTTTCAAGGGGCTGGGCATTGGATAGGCTGATCTGAAACAAGACGATACCAGTGGAGAGCTCAAAATCCAAAGCAAAAATCAGGAGACAAAACCATGGCCGATAGACTGGAAACCAAATTAGAGGCGGGCCCTGAGCAGGTTCGCTATGCCTGGATTCTGGAGAAAGGGATGTATATCGGCTTACTAATACTCTTTATCACATTTATCATCTACGCCTTTGGCCTTATGAAGCCCTATACCCCTAAGGACAGCATCTCATCCTGCTGGATCATGAGTGTCCATGATTACCTGGAGTGTACGAATATCAAATCAGGCTGGAGCTGGGTTGGGATGCTCAAGTATGGAGACTTCCTCAATTTCATCGGAATCGCCATCCTGGCGGGTGCCACCATCATCTGCTATCTATCCATCATCCCGATCCTTGTGAAAAACAAAGACAGAGTTTACGCGGTCCTGGCCTTTCTGGAGGTTCTCATCCTTGGCCTGGCCGCAAGTGGAATTCTCAGGGTGGGGCACTGAAAGGAGAATAGGGCATGCTCATCCAGAGAACAGTGAGAGACATGATGATCCCTCTCGCGAACTATTCGGTCGTGGGCCCGGAGAGTACCTTGCGTGATGCGGTGCTCAGCCTGAGAAAGTCTTACTGTGAGTTGGAAGCCGGCTTGTGTACCGAAGCAGGACCCCGCACTGTGCTCGTGGTGGACAAAAAAGAAAATCTGGTTGGCATACTTGATTTTCAGTCTATTCTCAAGGTTCTCATCCCTGAAATTGCCGGCGGACTGAGCGGGAAATTGGCAGCATTGGGCATTTCGGTGACCTTTGCCGAGGCGGATGCTCATTCCCTGGACGAATCGAAAGCCCACTTCCATGCCAGGGTGATGAAAAATGCTGAGACAAGAGTGAAAGATATCATGTTGAAAGTTCGGGGAACCATTCAGTCCGAGTCGGATATCCAGGAAGCCCTCAAGCTTATCTTCCGCAATAAGATAACCACTCTCCCTGTATATGAAGGAGACGAGCTCATTGGCGTCGTACGGGATGCAGACCTATTTTTGGCCGTTGCTGATATCTTGATGGACTGATGGGGGATTCCCCTTACTCCGCACCCTCACTTCGTAATCCAAAAGCATCCCTAAAAGAGAAACCTTTCAACATACTCGTCAGGGAATAAAGAGCATACGGGTAAGGTAAAAATAAAAAAGGCATGAGGATACATCAGGGCATGACTCCGTACTTCTTGAGTTTCTTGTGAAGGGTTCTGCGGGTTATGCCAAGGCGCCTCGCCGCTTCACTCTTGTTGCCTCCCGCTAATTCCAGCGTATTTAATATGCTCACCTTTTCCACCTCTTCGAGGGGGAGGTCTCCAGGAATGACTTGTTCCCGTGGTATTCCTCCTTCAGCCGTTTTGTCTTTGAGGACGAGAGGCAGGTCTTTTTCATCCAGGTATTCTGAACTGGCAAGGACCACTGCCCGTTCCACGGCGTTCATGAGTTCCCTGACGTTTCCAGGCCAGTCATATCTGAGGAACTGGTCCATGGCCTGGGGCGTGAACCCCTTTATGGTCTTCCGATTTTTCTCAGAAAACATCTCCAAGAAATGCTTGGCCAACAGAGGAACATCCTCTCGTCTTTCCCGAAGGGGAGGCATGTTGAGGGTCACCACGTTTAATCGGTAGAAGAGATCTTCGCGGAATCGCCCTGTCTCAATCTCTTTCAGCAGATCTTTGTTCGTAGCTGCGATCAATCTCACGTCCACTTGGATCACCTCTTCGCCGCCCACCCTGGTGATCTCTCTCTCCTGTAGCACGCGCAACAACTTGACCTGCATGGCCAGCGACATCTCGCTGATTTCATCCAAAAAGATACTTCCCCCGTGGGCCTGGCGAAAGCGTCCTTCCTTTCTCTTATGGGCGCCGGTGAAAGCCCCTTTCTCATGTCCGAAAAGCTCTGATTCGAGAAGAGTCTCCGTGATTGCAGCACAATTGAGCTTCACAAAAGGCCCCTCCTTCCGGGAGCTGTTAAAATGAATGGCCCCGGCAATCATCTCCTTGCCCGTCCCGGACTCCCCTGTGATCAGAACCGTCGCTTCGGATGGGGCCACCTGGGCCACCGTCTCCAGGAGTTTCACCATGGTTGGACTTCGGCCAATGATGTTTTGCCGATCAAAATGGTTGCCGAGGCTTTCCCGCAGCAGACGATTCTCCTCTCTCAGTTGCCTGTGGTCCATGGCCCGTTCCATGGCAAGGCGCAACTCATCAAAATCCAGGGGTTTGGTGAGGTAGTCATAAGCCCCACTTTTCAGGGCCTCCACCGCAGTCTCCACGGATGAATACGCGGTCATGATAATGACGGGTATGGCGGGATTGAAGACCTTTATCTCGTTTAAGGCCTCAAGGCCTGAAACCGTGATCATACGAATATCCATCAAGATCAGGTCAAAGGCCTGTTCATGGACCTTTTCTATGGCCGAGGACCCATCATCCGCCTCAGAGATGCTATATCCCCACCCTGTGAGAAGGGTCCGCAGCATGGTGCGGTGGGCAGGATCATCATCCACGACGAGGACGCTGTTCTCGTTTTTCATAGTGTATTATCCTCATTATCTTTCAGACAACTCTCGCCCGGGTAGCCATGCACTTCCACTGTCACGTGGCTGAGTTCTGGGTATCTGGAGAGTAATGATTTGTAATAGTCGGGAGACTTGGGGTCATGGGTTAACAGAGTAATGATCGCCGCGAAATCATGGGCGCCCACTCGCCAGACGTGGAGATCAGAGATTTGATTGTCTCCGTCCGACTCAAGCATTTGCCGGATTGATGCAGTAATCCCTGCACGAGCCTCCCCGTCCAGGAGTACCTTACTCGTGTCACGCAATAACCCATGGGACCAGCGTGCAATAATCAAGGCACCCACGATACCCATAATCGGATCCATCCACACCCAGCCAAAGAATCTTCCTGTGGTTAAGGCAATAATGGCCAAGACTGACGTCAGGGCGTCTGCAATGACATGCAGATAAGCGGCTCTTATATTGTGATCCTGATGGTGATTATGCTCATGCTCATGTTCGTCCCTTTCTCCATGCCCATGTGGGGAACCCATCAACAGATAGGCGCTGAGCAAATTGACCACCAAGCCGAGACATGCCACCAATATGGCCTCATTGAAACGAATGGGTACTGGGCTCACCAGACGTCGCGCGGACTCCCAAAGCATCATCAGGGCAATCACGGCAAGAACCACGGCGCTCGTATAACCGCCCAATACACCCACTTTGCCCGTGCCAAAGGTAAAAACAGGATTGTCAGCATTCCGACGTGCGTAAGCATAGGCAAATGCAGTGATACCCAACGCAGCAGCATGTGTTCCCATGTGCCAGCCATCTGCGAGGAGTGCCATGGAGCCAAAAATCGTTCCCGCGGCAATCTCCACGACCATCATGGTAAGGGTCAGACCAATGACATAGTATGTCCTGCGTTCAGCTTCCTCTTGGCCTTCCAGATGGAACTGGTGTTCGTGCTTTAGTCTGTTCACGTCATATATGTGCATAAGAGACGTACCGGAGTATTGAAGTGTTGGAGTACTGGAGTGCTGGATAGAAATGCTCGACAGATCAGCTTCTTACTCCGAACCAATAAACCCATCGCTCCATAGCTCCAAATCGGGCCGTTCTTTACGCCCCGTAAGGTAATATAATCGTTACAGTGGTTCCCTTTTCCGGCTCGCTCTCCACCTTCACCTCGCCCTTATGGGACTCTATGATTTTATGAACAATCGCAAGCCCCAGGCCTGTCCCTGATTGTTTGGTCGTGAAGTAAGGATCAAAGATGTGGACCAGATCCTCTTTGTTGATTCCCGTGCCCGTGTCTGAGACAGAGATCTTGATCTGTCTGCCGCCTTCGTCTGGATAAAGGTCAACAGAAAGGGTGCCCCCATCCTCCATCGCCTCAATACCATTAAGATATAGATTGAGAAAAACCTGGTTCATTCTATCCGAGTCAATGGACACTTCTTGGATTTCAGGAGAGAGGTTCGTCCTGATGTTGATATTCTTTGCCTGCGCATCCCGCTCGATCATCTTTAGAGAATGCTGAATCATGGTCTGGATGGACGTGGCTCTCTTCCGAACACTCATAGGCCTGGCAAATTCCAAGAGCTGCCCGATGACTCGGTTCAACCTTTCCACTTCCTGCACCATGATTTGAGCTGTCTTCTGATCTTCAGGTACGTCCCTGTATCTCTCCCTGAAGTAGGTGGCAAACCCTTTAATTGAACTGAGAGGATTTCTGATTTCATGTGCGATGCCGGCTGCAAGCCTTCCCAGGGAAGCCAGGCGCTGACTCCTTTCAACTTCTCTCTTGAGTTCTTGAATCTCTGTCAAATCCCTGAAAAGGATCATGTGTCCCATTGAAGTGCCCTCATCATCTTCCAGCCTGGATACACTCACATCCATGGGAATCCTTCTCCCATCTGCAACAGGGCATTCAATCTCCTTTTCGATGACCTCTTCCTCGGTTTCAAGTTCTCCGGTAAGGCAGTCTAATTGTTGGGGCAGAACTTCATCGGCCCTTTTTCCAAGTACTTCATTAGCTGTGACTTGAAGGACCCATTCAGCGGTCTGGTTAAAGGAGACGATCCTCTTCTCCGTATCAATGGCCAGAAGCCCAATGGGCATATTCTCTACCACGTTATCAGAAAAGGCCTTGATCCGGGTGAGAGAAGTCTTTGCTGATCTATAGGCCTGGGCCAGAAAAAGGGACACGATGCCGGCGAAACCAATCAGGAGCAAGATAAGCGCCATGATGACTGTATGACGTGTATCTGCCTTTCTGGCCGCTTCAATGGGTCCCATGTCCAAACCGACAAAGATGATGTGCCCTGTGACAGATTCATTGCTGTCAGGATTCATACCCGGCCCGCGAAACATATCGGGCATCATTCTCATCATTCTTCTGTGATGCTCTGGGAAACGTCCGCGAGTGGGAGAGAACCGACGAAAAACTTCAAAAGTACTGGCTCCATTGGGATCGGATACCTGACGCCACTGGACGTTTTCGGAGCGTGAAATGCTTTCAAGGTCCAGGTCTATCCCGTGAATTTCTCCTATTTCCGCAGGATCATTATGGGCAAGAACAGTTCCATGGGTATCGGTGACAATCAAATATACAATGTCGGTTTGCTGCGCGGTTTCTGTCAGCAACTTCTGGAGCTGGAATCCGCCCCTGTGCATGCCCATCATGCCCATCATCCCTGTCCTGGTTCCAGCTTCAAAAGCCCTTATGAGGGCAGCGCCCTTTTCCAGCAGCAGTTCGGTGGTGAATT
>JASFEQ010000222.1:0-7591 GCA_050124735.1 Desulfobacteraceae bacterium
AGAATCAGGAACTTAGCACCAATAGATCACAATCCCCCCGATACTGTTTCTTTTGGAAGTGCCTTAAAACACTTGACTTTTTAGTGGTTCTATCCTATCATTAATCCTATCTCTTCTTCATAACAATTCTACGAGTCCCGCCCCTGTTGCTTGGACCTATGAAAAATTCTCCTATTTCTAATCATTGGCCGATCCCGAAACCAGGTTTAGAGCCGTTGAATCGGACCTGTCTCCCTCAGGTTTTCAAAAGGATTATCTGGCTCTTTTGTTTTGTGGTGCCGATACTCATCTCCTTCAAACCCTCGTTTGCACTGGAGGATAAAAAGACCCAGTACATATATATGGTTAAAACGGCAGAAGTAGAGGGACATATCTATGATATTGACAACAAAAGGGTCCAGGCTCAGACGTATGTTGTCCGAAGAGGTGATTCTCTATGGAGAATCTTGAGAAAAAAGAGACTTTTGAATCAGGGCAAACCGGCTGAGCTCCGTTCCATACTAAGACAATTGAACAAATCCTTGCCCAACCTGGACCTGATCTATCCCGGGCAGGAGATCCTCATTCCCCTGAGAATTACCAGCCTTCCACCTCGTTCTGTCAGCCAAAAACCATCTCCCCTGAAAAAGGCCCCAGTCATCACTTCGAATGATCCTGAGTTTGAGATGTACATGGTAAGGCCCGGCGACAGCCTGTTTCGGATTGCTAAACGTCTTTACAACATTCCAAACGAGGATTTCTACGATGAGTATATTGAGCTTTTCAAAAAAATGAACCCGACGATCAAAGATCTAAATGACCTTCATGCTGGCCAAGCTGTCAAACTGCCCGTCTACTCATCACCTAGAACTGCCAGAAAACCGATTGAGCCCGTATTTTCTCCAAAGCCAGCAGAGAGCATCGAAATTGAAAAGGAAGAGGTGAGCAAAAAGGCTAATACCCTGGTCAATGATCTGGGAAAAATATTTGTTGAAATGGGCGAGGAGTGGATTCAGACCGGAGACCATTTTCTGCCCATCGAGTCAATGGGATCTATAAACATCAAGGCTGCATCTTTCCCCATTATTTATCTTCAAAATGGCGGGAGGGTCATTGTGGACCTGAACAATAAGCTTCCAAAGGACATTGGAAGCCTTATAAAATCCAGCTGGGCAAATTATCGGATTGTTCACTTAATGGAAAAAGAGGATCTGAGGTCAGCACTGGGCAAAATTTTGAGCATGTGCAATTACGCTAAGGTATTTGAAAAGGGTGAACCTCTTGAACTGAAGGGTGACATGAATTTCAGGGTGACCGGAGATTTGATTGTATCACTTCCCGAGAATGGTTCGAAAAGCAAGCCAAATTATGTGGTCATTAATTTGATAGACAATTATACAGAGCCCACATCCTGGCTGGTCAAGAGACTCATGGAGAGAGAAGGTGTCAAAATTATCGATTACCCCCCTCGCGATAACACCCACCCAAGCGGAATAGAGGAATCAGAAATATTAGAAGCGGGGACCGATCCTTTTTCTTTGATTGAAAAATTGTTGGCTCTTACGAACCAAAATTTTTCCACTCAAATAGAAATTCCTGTTTATCAGAGCCATAAGGCGGATCTCCGAGTAAACATCAATGTGGATTTTTTTCTCAGGATTGGGGAAAGTGACGCTATCATTGATCTCACTGGGCTGACACCTCAAATTGTCTCTTTTCTGGAAGAGCACCAGTTTTCATACCTCTCATTGTCAGCAGAAAAGGATCCAGTGGAGTTGGTTGCCAAGACACTTGAATTTCTCAAGGTTCAATTTGGTAATGGTCAACACTCCTTTGTGATTGCTGAAAAAGACAGTTGGAGAAATATCCAATTTACGCTACCCGGAATCACCTTTGCAGATCCCACAGGGAAGGCCATTATCGCCACGCCAGCAGACCTGCGTAATGAACTTGCGGCTCTGTTGTCACAGAAGGGTTATCGAATTCTAGAGCTAAGCTCTTTGTTTCACATTCATCAATAGATTTTCCTTCCATCCACAGACTTCTTGGCAGGGCCACTATGGCCCTGCTTTTTTGTTGTCAGCCCTTATGCCTCGTCATTCTCTTCAATGGTCACGGTCCAAGAATGCACAATAACCAGTGTTACTGCACATTTTATTGTGCATCTAATGGGACTGGTCCCCCAGTCGCCTTGAGCTAACCAAAGGAAACTTCAAGACAACCTCTTTGCCAGCCATTTTGGTATCGTTCTTGCTAAATCTCACATGGGGTTATTCATGGGGGTTATTTAATGAGCCAAGAAATAAAAGATACCTGGTCATTCGTTCTCACTCTAATCGTCCTGGCGATTGCATTATTCCTGTACAACCTGTTCTAGAAAACAGGCTTCCTGCGTAAACGCAGGTTCTTCCTGACCTTTTTTTCCCTGGTTTTCAGGGTAATACACCACTTCCTTTTAGGGGCATTTGGTGAGGGGGTTATGCAATGAGTGAATCGATCGTCAATCTATGTTATTTCATTGTTATCGGTTTGGTGATAGGAATCGTCTTTTTTTTGCTGCTACATCCTTCCAACTGTACGTCTTCCGCAGGAACCTCTATGGCATCTATAGCGGGCTGTTTATTGAGTCCGTAAGCTCTACATTTCTTTTTGCTATTACCTTCTACCTCGAAAAGAAGTTCTTCATCCAATCAGGCTTCAGCACACCTTCCCTGGATAAAGATTGACTTTTCCTCAATAGTTTAATTAAATCTAAATCGTCCTCAAAAATTCCCATAGCAATACAAAAGATTTCACAAGTGATAGCCCCATAACCGGGGATTCTTGAAGTGAATGCTAAAGCCCGATTTCTCGTTAGGAGAGGTTGGGTTTTTGTGTTTTACTCAAACCAAAAATAAGGAGGGAGAAATGACTGATTACAGAAAGAAATACGAAAATCAGTTTGCCGGAGCAGCGTACCTCTTGATGGCTATTTCTCTTGCTCTAAGTCTCAGTTGTACAACAATGAGCGAAAAAAGATACGTTGAAAACAACACCTTCATATCAACTTATCCGAAAATGGCTATAAAAGTGAGCCCTGAGTTGAAATACGTGGGTGAATACCGTGGCGACATATTTCAGGATAGCAGGGCCTGGGATCATCTAAAGACCAGAATCGAGCGGGTTTTCCACATATTTTTACAAAAAGGGGATGAAAACGATATTAATAAGGGAGTGGTCATCGCTACTTTTAAAGTATCGGAAGGGTTTTATTGGACCAGCGATTCCCTAAAGAAACCAGGAAGCGCAATGGATTCAGGAGAAATTAAAATCAGAGGCAAAGTTTGGACATACGCTGTATGGCGCACCAAAAATTTTTTCGATCCTGCCAATGATTTCGTCCAAGACCACGGATTCTCAACAAATCAACATTTCTTGGTAGGAGTCATTAGCAAAGTCATAGATCATACCCCAACCGGAGGAGATGCCCTTGGCAATACTAAGATGGCTATTTATTACATTGAAGACCAGAGAATATGTGGCTCTGATTTGGGCCAATTCAAGAATCGAGGTCTTGAAACTGTTCAATTCATAGGAACGGAATCTGCCCAATAAAAAACTTCATCTCTACAAATTGAATCCACATTGACAAATGCGCTGATTTCGGCTAATTCTTGCTCAGGTTAGAAGATGAACGATAAGCCTTAAACAGAGAGGGTGATATGGAGTAAAACCAATGCCCCATTTCTAAAGAGAGATGTGGTTTTTCTTTTCTGCGCTCAAAACAGAAGGGAGGGGAGGAAGTGAAAAGAACACTATTCATGATCCACGGTATGTTTTGTGGCGCTTGGTGTTGGGAGAAATATGAGGCGTTCTTCGAGAATAAAGGGTATGAATGCGTAACAACTACACTACGCCACCATGACCTCGGCCTTAATGCATTGCCTGACCCAAGACTTGGGACCACCAGTCTACTGGATTATGCCAAAGACCTTGAAGATGAGATCAGGCAACTTGACACCACACCAATAATTGTAGGGCACTCTATGGGAGGATTGCTTGCACAAATCCTGGGCACCAAAGGATTGGCTAAAGGTCTCGTTCTTTTGACTCCTGCACCACCAAGCGGAGTCTTTGCGCTGAAATGGTCGGTTATCAAAAGTTTCTGGAGTGGGCTAAAGAAATGGGGTTGGTGGAGAAAACCGCTTCGGGGGACTTTTGATGAAGCGGTTTACGGTATCTTTAATCTTATGTCTGAAGAGGAACAAAAAGATATTTATAACAGACTTGTTTACGAGTCTGGAAGAGCGGCTAAGGAGATAGGGTTCTATCTTTTTGATTCACAAGATGCCTCAAAGGTCGATGAATCAAAGGTCACTTGTCCTGTTTTGGTCATTGCAGGAAGCCAAGACCGAATGACACCTGCTTCAGTGGTAAGAAAGGTGGGGGACAAATATAGAGACGTGTCAACCTACATGGAATATGCAAATCACGCTCACTGGGTGATCGGGGAGCCAGATTGGGAGGAGATAGCAGAGTATGTGGCTGAGTGGGTAAGGGAGAATGTGAAAAGGGAATATGAAAGGAAGCCGTACTCTGCAGTCGTTAACTATACGGTTAACGAAGACACTTATACTGATTCTATTCAAGATATTAGTGCTGGAGGAGTTTTCATCCAAACCGTTAAGCCGTTCTCAGAGGGAGAGGAAGTCTCAATGACTTTCCCGCTCCCCATTTCCGAGGAAAGCATCAGCATAGATGGCGAGATAGCCAGGATTAGTGAACTTGGGATGGGTGTCAAATTCAAAATGGCTAATCCGGAACAGGAAGCGAACATGGACAGCCTTGTAAGTAGGATTCCCATGCACTAGATCAAGACGCCACTTCTCGTGAAATGGGGGAGGCCCTAGAGAAGGAAGCATGGAGCAGCCGCCTTCGCCTGAAGGCTACGGCGCGCCAGGTAGAGCGAAGGGTAAGTATCATCCTCATTCTGAAAGGAGCCCTTGCAGAGCACAAATACTTTAAAATACTTGACTTTTTGGTTGTTCTGGCCTATCATTAACACAATCTCTTCTTCATATCATTTCTAAGAGGACCGCCCGTAAAGATGCACACCCTTGTTCTGACAGAAGGTTCCCATTCTGTTTGGAGCAAACTCTTCATAAAATTCAAAAATCTTAATTTACTTCAAGGCCTCCCCGTTCAAAGTTAGCAGTAGTGAGTTACTTCAGAGCCTAAGTGGGTGATAGGGGTAAGGCCAAAAAAAAAGGAGGAAAATATGCACGAATTGTTGAAAAGAAACGTGTTCCTTGTCAAAGAGCACGTTGGGATGTTTAAGGCTGCAAACAACTATGACATCTATGACCCTCAAACAGGCGAAATTATTATGGAGTGCCGTGAAGATAATCTGGGATTTCTAACAAAAATATTCAGGTTTACGGATTATAAGCGCATGACTCCTTTTGATATTCAGATAAGAACGCCGGATGGTCAACAGGTGGTCCGCGTCAACAGAGGTGTTTCCTTGCTCTTATCAAAGGTGACAGTCCTGGATGAGCATGATCAACTCGTAGGAGGCTTCAAGCAGAAACTCTTCTCCATAGGCGGAGCTTTCAATGTGCTTGATGCCGGCGATGATCCCATTTGTCAATTGAATGGCAAATGGACAGGTTGGGATTTCAGGTTCGCTAACAATGGGACAGAATATGCACACGTCACAAAGAAGTGGGCGGGCATGGGCAAGGAATTGTTCACAAGTGCGGATAACTACGTCCTCGAAATATCCGAATCTGTCCCAGAAGACGATTTGGTTCGCCAATTGATTCTTGCTGCTGTCATGTGCATAGACATGGTTCTAAAGGAGTAAGAAAAGCGGAACGCTTTTGGATTTATGATTGATTATCGACGATTGATTATTGATCAAAATTCCCCCATAAGAAATGAATCATTGGCACTATCTCAAGCGTCCACCGTGGCGCACCGTTCTGCTTCTCTTTATTGTCGTTGGTTTTCTCGGCCTCGCCTATCTGGCTTGGACACCAGGCAAACGGGTACGCGACGGCAGACATGATCTCGGGTCAAACGGGATCTGGGTTGAGCATGGCTGGCTTGGAGACGACCTTTGGTTTTCCAGAAATCGTATGGATAAGAGGACGTTCCGAGACAGCCAGAAGATTCAGGAACTTGCAGAACTCCTCGCAAGCCATGGTGTGAAATACGTCTTCCCGCATCTATGTCCGAGCAACGCCAATGGCAAGATCGCCCAAGCAGACCCAAAGCAGACAGAGCGCTTCCTGGACCACTTCGAGGATTTCAAGATTCTCCCATGGATCGGAGGAGTTCTCGGCGTCCATTGCTCTCCGCAATCGCCAGAGTGGCGGACTAACTTCGTATCATCTGTTGTCCACCTCCTCCAGTCGCACACCCGGTTGGGAGGAGTCCAGCTCAATATTGAGCCCATGCCTTCAGGCCACAAGGGGTTCCTCGTACTATTGGAGGAACTTCGCCGGGCGATGCCTGACGACAAAATCCTTTCAGTGGCGGCATACCCACCACCCACTCGATGGCATCCCTTTCCAGAAGTGCATTGGGAAGAAGAATACTTCAGACAGGTTGCGCAACGCGTGGACCAAATGGTTGTCATGATGTATGACAGCGCCATCAGATGGCAAAAGCCTTATCAGCATCTGATGTCAAGTTGGACGTCAGATGTCTTGAGTTGGACGGGAGATACCAAGGTTCTACTCGGCATCCCCGTTTACGACGACGCGGGCGTGGAATATCATTTCCCTCAGGTTGAGAATTTGCGGAATGCCCTTCTGGGCATCCATGCAGGTCTCAGTCAATTCAAGTCTGTTCCAGATAACTACTCCGGTGTTGCCATCTACTGTGAGTGGGAGATGGATGATCAAGAGTGGGAGTACTTGAGGAAGGAATTTGAGAAAGCCCAATAGGGTCCAACACGGGGCTCCAGCGGACGTGTCGGGAAGCGTTGCTTCGCACTATACGTCATAACCATGAATAGAAAACTGATCCCAATATGGGTGTTTACATCCCTTTTGCTAATTGGCTGTAGTCCTGGGAAAAAAGACGTGGAGAAATATGGGTATGAAAAGTTTACCAGGCAAGTGTTATCTTTCCAAGAAACACAAGAATTGGATCCAGAGATTATTTCAGTATTTAATCCGATAGAGGCGAGAACATACCTAAACGGAGTATTGTTGGTCTATTCTGAAAGTGGAAGATACATCGAAGGCATATACGTAGACAAAGAAAGCGTGGATAGATGGGGCGGAAGCGGACTATCCATTACGACGTGGTTTAAGAATGTGGGGTGGATAGAAATAAAGAAAAGACAAAAAGCAATAGGGGTCGGGAATTGATATATCGATAAATGAAAAGAGGGAGGCCAATTCCAGAGGACAGATGGCAGAAGACGGAAGACAGCCGCCTTCGCCTCCCGGCTAAGGCGCGGCAAGGAGTATAGAGTAAACAGTAAGGAGTGAGGAGTAAGGAGTGAGGAGCGCGTGAAAAGGGGGACGCTGCCAAATAAGTAAATTGTATAGGTTAAGCTCTTCCCGTACAGTTATGTCGAAATAAGAGCGGTCAAATGGTGCCGAAGGCGGGATTCAAA
>JASFEQ010000223.1:0-7570 GCA_050124735.1 Desulfobacteraceae bacterium
TGGACATTTTCCATCAGCCTCACAAAAGCCGGTTTTTCCACAGCCTCGTATACGGTCCGGGAATTTTTTTTGAGATACGGCCTTTCGAAAAGGGCGGTAGCCTCATCCTACGAGTCCCTATGGGGCTAGGGCAAAGCCGGGGGTCCTTTTGATCCGGATTCTTCACTTCACATTTAATAGATATAGATACAACGAAAGAAGACAAGAACACAAGAGAATTGATCTTTGTCAGGAATCAAGCTATAAAATCGCAAAGATTCTTCAAAAGGAAGGAGTCGAATATGAGAGAAGTGGCTGTCTTAGGCGTGGGGATGACCAAATTTGGGATATCCGAAAAGAGCAATCTGGAGATGTTCGTGGAGGCAGGCTTGGACGCCATCACAAAATCTAACCTTGAACCAAAACACATGCAGGCCCTTTTCTTTGGAAACTGTCTGGGCGATTTTGAGGAGGGTCAGCTGCATATGGCACCCTTTGCCCATGCCGAACTGGGGTTGCCGCTCTCCGCGCCTGCCACGCGTTTTGAAGCGGCCTGCGCCACCGCCACGGTGGCCATCAGGCATGCCGCGCTGTTGGTAGGGTCAGGCATTTACGATGTGGTGCTTGCGGGCGGTACAGAGCGGGCAGCAAAGATGGGGACCCCTTTGGCAACCAGAACCTTTGCGATGGGCTCCCAGGCACAGTATGAATCCATGACGGGTTTGACCTTTCCGGGCGTCTTTGCCATGGCGACGCACATGTATTCGAGTAAGCATGAGATACCCCTTCAAGATTTGAAAAAGCATATGGCCGAAGTCGCTGTCAAGAGCCACCGTCACGGTTCAGTGAATCCTAAAGCCCATTTTCAGAAGGAAATCGATGTGGAGACGGTACTGGACGGGATGATGGTGGCCGATCCCCTGCAGCTTTTTGACTGCTGCCCCTTTTCTGACGGCGCCTCGGCTGTGGTCGTGGCTGATGCGGCGAAGGCGAGAGACCTGGTGAAAAAGCCGGTCTATGTGGCCGGCATGGGGCAGGCCTCTGCGGGCCCCCTCTATTTGCAGAAGGATCTCTCCCGTGTTGTAGCAAGGGAGGAGGCATCCAGGCAGGCTTACAGAGAGGCGGGATTGGGGCCTGATGACATTGATGTGGTAGAACTCCATGATTGTTTCACCATCGCCGAGATCCTGGCCATCGAGAGCTTGGGCTTGTTTGAGTTTGGGAAGGGTTATGATGCGGCAACCAAGGGGGAAACCACCTTCAAAGGAAAGGTGGTGGTGAACCCATCGGGTGGTCTGAAAGCCAAGGGGCATCCCATTGGTGCGACGGGTGCGGGTCAGGTAACCGAGATCGTGGAGCAACTCAGAGGGGAGTGCGGGCAGAGGCAGGTCGAAGGCGCCAGGGTGGGCTATGTGGACACCCTTGGTGGCGATTTCGGGACGGTATGCAATATCATATTGAGGAGTTAGGCATGGATTACACGTTGACCTTTGAGCAATACCAGCAAGGCCTGAGTAATGGCAAATTCTTGGGCCTGCGATGCGAAAATTGCGGTACGGTTACCTTCCCATCACAGGGTGTGTGCAGAGACTGCGGGGGCAAGGACCTGGAAGTGTCTGAGATAAAGGGAGAAGGGACCATACGCACATTTACGGTTGTGCGGGTGGCTCCGGAGGGTATGAAACCCCCTTATGTGGTGGCTATGGTGGAACTGGACGAGGGGGCCTGGACCATGGGAAACCTTGTGGGAATGAACCCTGATGAGGCAGACATGGGCCTCATTGGGCGAAAGGTCAGGCTGGGAAGCCGGGTGGTGAAAAGCGATCCCACCTCAGAAGAAGATTTATACGTCCTAACCTTCACCCTGACATGATTTGATATTGCATCCCCGGAACGCCCACCTGAAAAAGATTTGGTAATGGTCATAAGTGTTGGTATGGTCTCTCTTTGCCAATTATCTAAATGTAGTTAATCCACCTCACACGAGGGAAGGATATAGGAAGGAATAATGCAGCATATGGAAAGAATCGCCGTGGTCGGTGCCGGAGCCATGGGCTCTGTTTATGCAGCCAAATTTTTTGAAATGGATAAAGAGTGCATATCCCTTGTGGCCAAAGGGGAGCGTTATGCTCGGCTCAAGGCGCAAGGATTGATTGTCAACGACAGGCATTACACACTGCCCGTCCTTGAAGTGGAAGAGAAGACAGCTCCTTCTGACCTCATCATTGTGGCTGTAAAACATCATCACCTCCCCGGAGCCATTCAAGACATGAAGAACCGAATAGGTGACCATACCGTGATCTTATCCGTTATGAACGGTATAGAAAGCGAAGAACAGATTGGCGCCGCGTATGGGATGGAAAGGGTCTTGTACGCCGTGTCAGTCGGTATTGATGCACTCCGGCGAGAAGACAGGACCACTTATTCAACACAGGGTAAGCTATATTTCGGTGAAGCAGAGAATCATGACCTAACCGAGCGGGTCACGCGGATACAAAAACTCTTCGATCGGGCCGGGCTTGTTTATGAGACACCAGAGGATATGATCCGTATCCTCTGGTGGAAGTTCATGATAAACGTGGGAACCAATCAGGTCGCAGCCGTATTGCGTGCGCCTTTTGCCGTCTTACAGACATCCCAAGAGGCCAGAGAGCTCATGGAATCGGCGATGCGGGAGGTCATGGCCATTGCGGAAGCGAAGAACGTGCGTTTATCCCAAGCCGATCTGGACAACTGGTTTTCGGTTCTGTCTGGACTGTCCCCGGAAGGGAGGCCCTCCATGCTCCAGGACGTGGAGGCCAAGAGGAAGACAGAGGTGGAGATGTTTGCAGGCAAAATGATCCAGCTCGGCAAAGCGCTTGATATCCCGGTTCCTGTAAATGAGGCCTTTTTTAGAATAATAAAAGTCATAGAAGAACATTATGATTAAGACAGGATCCCTGAGCATCTCGAATAAGAAGAACTTGTCTCCCACAAACCTAAACCCATAACCCCTAGCCACAAGGAGGTGCCCCATGAGCGAATCCACCCTGTTGGACAAGACCTTTCACGTCATCATGAAATGCATGGTAGAGACGGGCCAGGCGCCGCACTACACGGAGATCGCCTCCGAACTCGGCGTTCCGGTGGAGGAGGGTCGGAAGGCCCTACACGATCTCTTCAAGGCGGGGATCCCCGGATGGTTGTTTCCCGAAACGGATTTTATCACCTCTTTTGCCCCGTTCAACAACCTCCCCACCCAGTACCGCATCGCGGTGGATGGTCAGCAGAAGTGGTTCGCCCAATGAGGGTTCGAGTCGCTGGCGGTCTGCTGGCTTTTTCCTGGGAAAACGGTCCAGATGGATGCGCCCTGCTTGGATTGTGGATTGCCGATCAGGGTGAAGATGCGCGATGGGGTCGTCCTGGAAACCGATCCAGAAGGTCTGATGGGGTATGTGGCCGTTCCCTTCTGGAAGTGGTTTGAAAATATCCCCTATGCCTGAAGCACCATGAATCTCTTCCGGTCGGAAGAGCATATTCGGAACTGGGAACAGTTTGATCCTGCTGCCGAAGAGGGGATCGTTCCCCTAGAGGACCTGGTTAAGCTCTTTTCAGGCAGTTACTATCGCAGGCGCATGGATGGGGATTGGGTCTCCCGAAGTCGGGAATATGCCCGCGAGATGGTGGCCACCTTCAAAGAGCTTGGGATGACGGGTTCTTTCTGGCGGACGCGCAAGCCCAAGGGCAGCTAGTGCACTGTACCATAAATTTCATTACCATAAGACTACAAGATTCTGTCACGGGGTGCATGGAGTGATGCCCCATTCCTTCAAGACGATATCTAAGGCGTGCGGGGGAAGTGGTCTGATCTTTGAGGGTTTAACGGACTCTGTTGAGGTTGGGACGGGACATTCTGCCAAGGGTTTCTGGGCGTAACCCTCCAAGATCAGACCACGGCGATGCTCAGTGGAATTTTTTTTGAGATATCGTCTTTCAGCAACAGGCCATCACTCCAAACGATACGGATATATGATACAGGACGCTAGCAAAAGGATCTGCGCGTGGACAAAGATGATGTGCAAGGACTGATTGCCCAACTGGATGCCCTGTTTGAAGCGAAATCCGTAGCCATCGTAGGGGCACCCAGAGGAATGAAAATGGGCAAGCTCTTCCTGGTAGCCCTTCTGGACCAGGGGTTTCCAGGGAACATCTATCCTGTCAATCCACAGGCAGAAGAGATCGATGGGCTCAAGGCCTATCCCAGTGTCTCTGCCATCCCCGGGCCTGTGGATCTGGCCATTGTCCTGGTTCCACACCACCATGCCCTCTCCGTGGTCAAAGAGTGTGGGCGCAAAGGGGTGAAAGGGGCGGTGCTCTTCACCGCGGGATACAAGGAGACAGGGACAGCAGAAGGCAAGGCCTTGGAAGAGGAGCTCGTGCGCATGGCCCGGTCTTCGGGCATGCGGCTCATCGGGCCCAACGGCATGGGCCTGTACTGTCCCAAGACAGGTCTTTCCTTTTTCCCTCAGGTTTCCAAGGAACCCGGACCCGTGGGCATCGTCTCCCATAGTGGATCTCTGACCAACATCCTGGGGCGTCTGGCCTCCCAGAAAGGGATCCGATTCAGCAAGGTGGTGAGTTTGGGAAATGAATGTGACCTGACGAGCGCAGACTTCCTCACATATCTGGCAAGCGATCCTGATACACGGGTGATCGGCGCCTACTTAGAAGGGATCAAAGACGGTCCCTTCTTCATCCACGCCCTCAGAAAGGCCTCTCTGGCAAAGCCGGTGATTCTGTGGAAGTTGGGACTGACCCGTGAAGGGGGCCGGGCAGCGGCCTCTCACACGGGGGCCCTGGCTGGCTCGAGGGAGATATGGGAGGGCGTAGTTCGACAAAGTGGCGCTGTTCCGGTGGTGGGTTTCGAGGTGTGGGTGGACGCCTTGATGGGGTTCTCCTTGCTCCCTTCTGGGGTGGGAGACCGTGTGGCGATCATTTCCGGTCCGGGTGGACTGGCCGTGTCAGCTGCCGAGGCCTGCGGAAACAATGGACTCAGGCTGGCTAAACTTTCACCAGAGACGCGCTCCGTTATGGCCAAGTTCGTTCCTCCCACAGGCACGAGCCTTCAAAACCCTGTAGACGTAGGGCTTACAGCATCTCTGGATATTGAGATATATGTGCAGGCAGCCAGGAGGGTTGCCGTGGATCCCGGAGTGGATACGGTGGTCATTGCGGGCATCGGGCTGGATCCTGGGGGAAACCAGAGATATACTGACGCTATCATCGAGGCCCATAAGGATTCTCAAAAGCCCTTTCTCATGGTGAAAATTCCTGGATTCGACCCTGAGCTTGGTCAAAGGTTCTGTGAGGCGGGCGTCCCGTTTTTCGACACGGCAGAGCGCGCCATGAGCACTTATGCAAAGGTCCGGCGGTATCAGCTCTGGCGTGAGGCAGCAGGGGTGCCAGACTCCAGAGTTTGAATGGTAGATTCAAAGTTTGCGCTGCCGGTGGCCATGTATCTGTTGTCTTCCGTCAAACCCACATCTCCACTCGCACTCAATAACTCGCAATGGCTGATGATTTCATTTTCAGCCAACAGCATCCCAAATCCCTTCAACAAACGCTCTTCAAAATGTTCCACTGCAATTTCATTGGCACTTTTTGGGCCTTGGTTCAGGATTTTGAGGATGTGGCCACACCTCAAAATGTGATGCTGGATCAATTCGTCCACCCTTGTAACCAGATTCAGTTCATTCCATCGGCCGTCATAGAAAAGTCGATGTGCTGGCAGGACAAGCAGGTCAGGGAATTTTTGCCCAATCCCCCGTAGTTTTTTCAGAGACTTGATATAGGCTTTAAGCCCATAGATGGATTGGGCAGAGGTATACTCCGGCTCCAGGACCTTTCTCACATCCCTGAAGAACGTCTCCCTGGAAGGAACGGGGGTAATACCCGGGAGTATGGTGTCCCCCACAATAATCACCTCATCCCCCAGCAAGATGGCTAAAGAATCCGGACTGTGCCCTGGCACATGATAAACGTGTGCCGCGTCGCCCATCTCCAGGTCGGTGTCTCCAATCGCTTCGATCTCCAGCTCACTCCGCTCTCGTTGATAGTCGAGACAGTATTGGGCGGTATAGGACTCTGGCATAAAGCAACGCCAGCATGAGGCGGGAAACTTTTTTCTGCCATCCAAAGGGGCGTGCTCTGGATAGTTGCGAATGAGGCGATCATAAGTGACATGGGCCTTCAATTTGGCGCCAGTCCGTTGAGCTATCTCAAAGAGTCCGCCATCATGATCCTCATGCCCGTGGCTGATCAAAATAGAATCAAGGGATTCAGCTGAGAGGCCAACAGACTCCATCATGTTGAGAAGCGTCTTGCCCATACCGTGTTTACCCGTGTCCACCAAAAAGGGTGATTCCGTTAAAACCACATAATTCCACGTGGGCCCCAGATCCCATTCCCCACCATAGAAATTTTCTGTGGGGAGACCCACGATCTCAAGGCCTGAGGGGAGTCTGAACCGGATGGGCATATGGTTTCCGCTCTCATCGCCTTTTTCTAGGATCTCCAATATGTCCTGCAACATTTTTCTAGATCTCCTCAGTTCGACGCGCTGAGCCATCAAGCAGTTTGTTCCGCAAGTCCGAATACCGGAGCAGGGCCTGAAGCGCCCTTGCCGCTCGCGTCGGCTCTGGAAACACCGGAATGCCCCGCTGCAAAAGCCCCCGTATGAACGGATCCTCAAGGCTTCGATATGTGTAGCCCACAAAAAGTTTGTCAGAATGATTCATGAGGCGCACAACAGATTCGCACTGCTGATCCATGAGTTTGCTGCTCTGCTCAGGGATCTGGTCCTCGGGGATCCCCATCTGTTCCAGCGCTCGCCGAATTACCCTTGCCACCGTAAGAAAATAGACGAGCAATATATCCACGTTGCTGTCCTCAATGAGCACCTTGGGGATGTCCGTAAAGTATTGCAGAGGGTCTTTGATAAAGGTGAGATCAACGGGATTATTTCTGCTGCTCGTGTGAGGGAGCAAAGAATCCAGTTTCTCCAACGTCTCAACAGAGAGGGGCGGAAGCTCAAGACCCGCCCGACCGCAGGCATCTGCTGCCGTCGCACCAGGCCCACCTGAATGGGTCTGAATCACCACCCTGCGTCCACTAGGGAGAGGCAAGCCGCCCAGGGCCCAGCAGAAGTCAAAGAGTTCTGTAACGGATTGGGCCCGTATGATCCCGGATTGACGAAAGATGCCCTCGTACAAAAGGTTCGGTCCCGCCATAGCGCCGGTATGAGAAAAACTGGCACGCTTGCCTGTGTCTGAGCCACCCACGTAGAGGGCCACAATGGGCTTGTGGAAAACAATGGCCCTGGCCATGTCCACAAAAGCCCTGCCGCGCTTGATGGCCTCAATGTAAAGGGCAATAACCCTTGTGTGGGGACAAGCCCCCAAGTATTCAAGACAGTCCACAATGTCCATATTTGCCTCATTTCCAACGCTGAATGCCGTGCTGAAGCCGAGGCTGTATCTCGAGAGGTAGTTGAACATCTGGGTAACGAGGCTCCCGCTCTGAGATGCCATGCCGATATAGCCGGGAGAGCCTT
>JASFEQ010000224.1:0-7540 GCA_050124735.1 Desulfobacteraceae bacterium
GAAATCGTCAACGAGGTCCGAGATCGGCTCCTCAAAGCCATCAAAGGCGCGGAGGTGCAAGTGGAAAAGGAAAAGCATGGCCCGCCCACCGGCCCCCCGGTGAACCTGGAGATCACGGGGAACGATATCCTGGTGTTGGGTGAACTGGCCGCTCGTGCACGCAAGAGGATCAAGGACATCCCTGGCCTGGTGGACCTGAAGGACAACTTTGTGAAGGGCAAACCGGAGATTCGGGTCCGAGTGGACAAAGAAAAGGCGGCCCTCCTGAATCTGGACACCTACACCATCGCCTTTACGGTAAAGGCGGCCATCAACGGTTCCAAGGTGGGGGTCTATCGGGAAGGCAAAGACGAGTATGACATCCTCGCCCGACTCCCGGAGAAGGACCGCCGCTCCATGGAGAGCCTCAAACGGATCACGGTCTCGGGTCCCCGCGGGGAGCCCATCCCTCTGACGAGCCTTGCAGAAGCCTCACTGGCCAGCGGTTTAGGGGCCATTATGCGGCTGGACCAGAAAAGGGTGGTCACCATTTCGGGCGATGTCTCTGGCCGTCTGGCCAATGATGTGATCCAGGACATCAAGGAACGGCTCGGCAAGGATTTCAACTGGCCAAGGGGTTATACGTACCGCTTCACCGGAGAGCAGAGGGAACAGCAAAAGGCTCAGGCTTTCCTGAGCAAGGCCTTTGTGGGCGCCATTTTTCTCATACTGCTCATCCTTCTGACCCAGTTCAATTCCTTTTCAACGCCCTTCATCATCCTGACCTCGGTGGTGCTTTCCCTGATCGGTGTCTTCTTCGGCCTCCTTGTGACCGGCATGGCCTTCGGGATCATCATGACCGGGATTGGTGTCATCAGCCTGGCCGGTGTGGTGGTGAACAACGCCATTGTACTCATTGATTATTACACCCAACTCAGGGAGGGTGGCCTTGCCTCCAGAGACGCCCTTTTGCAGGCAGGCCTGGTGCGGTTCCGGCCGGTAATGCTAACGGCCATCACCACCATCCTGGGCCTGCTTCCCATGGCCACGGGCATCAGTTTTGACTTTCGTAAATGGACCTGGGACATCGGTGGTGAATCCTCCCAATGGTGGGGGCCTATGGCCGTGGCCGTCATATTCGGCCTTGCCGTGGCCACACTGCTCACCCTTGTGGTGGTCCCCGTGCTCTGTTCCTTGGCACAGAGCGCCCAGAAGCGGTTCGATAATCAAAGTTAGCAGGCTGATACTAGATGACTGAAGACCGAGGACGGATGACACCCTCCTCTGTCAAGAGACTACTGCAGGCAGGGAGGACGGATGACGGATGACAGAAAACAAAATGGGGGACATTTTATTGCTGAAGGCAATAGAAGCGAGGAGGCTGGCCCCAGTGGAATACGCTCCGGGGTGCGCTAGCGCGCAATTCAACCCCAGTGAAATAGTGCTGCGCAATTTCACGGGGCAGGCGGGGTAAAGAGGCTGATGAACTGAATGGTGGGTTTAGAGGTATTCCCTCCAGAGTTGCCCCCGGAGTGCTTCAACAGCCCTGAACTTTTTGTCCAGGATTTGCGGCAACCCGGGCTCTTTGCGCGTCATCCCCGCCTCCAGCTCTGAACAGATATATCGGTGACAGGTAAAAGGCCGGGCTTGGGGTGCAAGGCGACAACCGTTTGCAGATAGAAAGGCACAACCCCCACTCCTCTTCCGCTTTCTCCTCGGCACCTCTTGCCCCAGAAAAACCTTGGCATAGATCATATCCTTCTCATCAAAGAGATGCTCCACCCTACCGCAACAGGGGTTGTCACAGGCTGAGCATACCACGGCCACGTGGTCACGCTGTAGCAAGATCAGTTCAGATAAGAGACCCTCTATCTTCCTTGCGACCTGATCCAATGCTTCCTTATGGCATTTTGGTTTTTTCATGCGGGAACGGGGCTGCCCCAGTCCTCCATCATCTCTTCGAATGCCATTTGCCCGGTCAGGAGCACACCCCAAAATCCGCCGCCAGGAACGCCCCAGGCGCTTGCCAGATAGAGCCCCTTGATGGGAGTCCGGTTATCCTTTCGATCAATATAGGCGTGGTTCAGGGTCTGCTCATATCCAAAGATGGCGCCGCCAGGGTTACGGGTGAAACGCCAGTTGGTCAGGGGTGAGGCCGCTTCTTTGACCTCGATCATGGAGGAAAGTCCTGGCAAGATTTCTTTCTCGGCCCGTCGGATCAGGGTGTTGGTCCACCTCTCTTTTTCCTTGCGATAAGCTTGCTTTCGCCCTGCTTTGTAATCCTTTTCAAATTTCTGCCACGGACCGTAACCCGTCAGACAAAAAACCCTGAGGCTGGATGTCCCAGGCTTTGAGTAGCCTGCGTAGATATTGTCATAGAGACTGACGCGCAAGGGGATCTTCTCCACATCGCCCCTCAAGCAGGACGCATAGTCTTGCTCTGGTCCACGTCTTGTCACTGTCTGTATACCGCAAAACGGGATTTTGCCTCTTATCTCGTGCTTCAAGCCGAGCCAGACAATAAAGCTCGAGAGGCTGGGGACAAAGGTCTTGAGTTCTTGTGAGAATTCCTTGGGCAGCGCACCCTTTGGAAGCATGGAGCCGAACGTGTAGTCCGTATTTGCGTTGCTCACAACAGCTCTGGCAGGCAGGACCTTCCCCCCGCTGAGCATCACGCCCTTCACCGCTCCGTTCTTGATCAGGATGTTTTCGGCATGGGTTTCACAGAGAACCTGGCCACCCTCTCTTTCGATGACGTGGGCCAATGCGAAGCTCAGGTCGCTGGAACGCTCTTTGATATAATAGGTGCCGTTTCTGAGACATTCGCCTTTGGCTACTGCATAATAGAGACCTGCCAGTTTGGAAGGTGGCAACCCGTGAAAATCCCACAAGGAGGCCAAGATGGTCTGAAGTCTGGCATCCTTTATATACCTGTTAAGAAGTTCGGCGAGGGTCTTGTTTCGCACACGAAACATCTTGGGATACTTAAAGGGAAACAGAAGACTGGCGCACATCCCCTTCTGGTGAAGCTCATCCGCTTCACATGCAATGCCAACAATCTCCTGCACAAAGCGCCGGATTCCTTCCTCTTCCCCAGGGAAATGTCCACTGAGAATGCGTATATATCCTTCGGGGTCTTGCTGGGGAACGGAGATCTCGTGATCCGGGGTACTCAGGTGGTACACCTCTGAAAGTTGCACGAGTTCCAATTCTTTCAGGACCCCCAAGTCCTCCAGGATACGCTCTGCCACGTTGTTCCTGGCATACATCCCGTGAAGGGATACCTCGAAACGGTACTTTCCTCCAGCTCGATCAAAGGATGCGGCATAGCCTCCTGGTCGATCCCGCTGTTCCACCACCGTTACCGGAATCCCTTGCTTTGCCAAGTAGGCCCCGCAACACAACCCCCCCAGGCCTGCACCGATGATCACGGTAGGGTAATTCTCTTTGGGCCCCATGCGCGCCGCATAGGCCGCCACCCTCTTCCAATCAAGCCCCAGCAATAGCGTGAAAATGGATGAGGTGGTCAAAAAGGATCTTCTGGAGATTTTCCTGGAAAACATGCCGTTTTCTCTTGCAGGCCTCCCTTGTCCATTCCGTGTCAAGTCAGGTTCTACCAAACATCTTATGTAGCAAATACGCCCCACAAATATCCAGGGAAAAATGGGGGAGTGTTTATTGCCAAAGGCAATAAAAGCTTGGAAGCTGGAAGGCAAAGCAGAAGACAGACGACGGATAGTGGAGGACAGCGCTCAGGGAATTACTGAGCGGTTTCAATCAATGGTTGTCTGTGGCGTGTCAACTGGATTTCTTCTTTTTCGCTTTCTTCTTTTTCTTGTACTTGGCGGGGGGTTCCTTCATTTCAAAAGCAATCCGTTTCTTCCGTGTGTCGGGCGGTGTCATCAACTGGCGGATAGCTTCAAAAATAGTCTGAATCTGCTGATCATGACCTTCCAGATGCTGTTCCACCTCTGCCACTTTGCGAGCCAGCTGCTTATGGGTAGACACCATTTGCTGTAGTCGTACAAAGGCCCGCATGATTTCGATATTGACCTGAATGGCCCTGTCACTATTTGGAACGCTGGAGAGCATAGCAACGCCTTGCTCTGTGAATGCCATAGGTCTATATCTCAGTCCCATCTTGTCACGATTGGAGGTCACAAATTGTGATCTCCAATCGTCGAATTCCTCCTTTGATAATTCAAACATGAAGTCATTAGGAAAACGCTTTATATTTCGTCTTACGGCCTGCTTCACTACTCTAGTTTCAACCCCATAGAGATCCGCTAAGTCCCTGTCGAGTATGACTTTTTGGCCACGAATCAGCAGAATCGACTTTTCAATTAGTTCGATGGGAATCAAGCTTTGTTTTCTGGCCATATTCTCTCCCTCTCTATAATTAAGTCCGTAGGATATCACAAATTGTGATATCCTGTTTACCAGCTGTTTTTATCGAAGTTTAGGTTCAGAGGGTTCGATCTGCAAGTATTTTCAGAACCTTTTAGAATCACAATTCGTGATTTCAAACTTGAGGTGCCAAAATGGCACCTCAAGAATGAAAATGTACTGATTGTTATACGTGTGAAAAGGGGTCGAGTCTGCTTTTGACTCTTGCTCGGGGCCGACGTGGCAATAAGAGCTGGGAGGATAGGAAGCTGAGGACACCCGCCTTCGTCAAGAGACTACGGCGGCCAGGGATGACAGAGGACCAGAGGACGGAAATCAGAAGACAGACGACAGAGGACAGAGAACGGATGACGGATGACACCCGCCTGCGTCAAGACTGGCGGGGAGATGATGCCTTGATGGTAAATCAGGGTCACGTTTTATGGGTTGCTTCCTTCTCCTCAAGATGGTATAGACAACGGGCCAAAGCCCAAGGAGCACTCGTAGATGACCGATAAAAAGACATGGGATACCCAACCGTTGATTAGGTGTGAGAACGAGGAGTGTCGAGAATTGTGCACTGAGTTCGAGTTGAAGAAAAGCAACGGGAAGTGCCCCTACTGTGGAAAACCGATCAAGACAAAAGAGGAATCTTCATAGGGCTGGCCAGCGAGAAATATTTTGACATGCTTCCCTGCCCTCTAATCCCCTTCAGCCCTTTTTAGGCACGACCACGTCAAGGACTTCCTCAATTTGTGAATCAGACATATGCCCTAACTCAAACAATATCTGACCAATGGGTCTATGTTTCTTTTCCTCAATATCTTCGGTGACCTGGACTTTCATTGCTTCAAGGAGTTGTTCCAGTGTGATATATCCCTGTTCCACCGCTATTGCTCCAAAACGCTTTTCATACTCTTCTATCCCCATCTTTCCCTCCTATTCCGATCTCCTACCAAAATCCACATCCCTCTCATTGGGCAGCGGTTTGACCTGCCGTGCCAGTTGGCTTTCCAGAATCTTAGACAACCAGAGAGCTCAAGTCAACACAGGTTGCAACCCACGTGCCAAATTGTTTTCTATTCAATGCCTCTACGCCTCTCTTCCGCCCCCAGGCCAAAAGATAGGGCCACAACGAGAAGGGCGGCTGCCATGAGGACCCAGGATGCACTCTGCCAATCACCTGTGCGGGAGACCACTGTTGCAGCGATCGGAGGCCCGGTTAACAGCCCCAGTTGAGCGCCTTGCAGCAACAGTCCCTGGCTGGTGGCCACCAATTCTGGAGTAGGTGCGTTAACCGCTGCGCCGTGAAGCGCCGCTGCCGGGAACATGCCGCCTACTCCTGAAAAGACCAAACAGAGCAGGAACGTTGAAGGCAACGGCATACCTGTCTTGTAAATGCCCAAACAACAGAGACCCGAGATCAGGTTTGCGACGGCTACAAGGTGCCAGCGTTTTATTCCTTTTTGCAGGAGCCACCCGCCAAACAGATTCCCCGGCGCGTTCAGGGCGACTACAATGGCACTGAGAAGGGCGGCCCTGACCTGTGTCACACCATGTTCTTCAAAAAGCAACGTGGGCAAGAACCCGGTAACCACCACAAACTGAAACCCATAGGCTGCAAAGCAGAGGGCCAACAGAAGGGGACCAGGCGTTTTCACCGTGAGCCAGATATCCTTGATCAGATTCTTAAGGGGATTTCTCCGTCGAGTTACATGGCTGTCCAGACCCCGTGTGGCCAAAACGAGGATGATTGCAAAAGTGAACGGTATGAGGGCGTTGATCCGCCACAATCCCCGCCATCCGAAAAATTCAACCAGAAAGGGGGCAAGCAGCATCATCGTTGAAGCCCCGGCTGGCAGGAAACTTCCCCATACGCCGAAGGCCATTCGCACATCGCTCTTCCGGGTCACTTGTAGAATCAGACCAGGCGCTGAAACAGCAATCCAAATATATCCAATGCCTTCAATGAAACGGCTGCCCAACAGCACCGCTGTTGTTGGGGCAAAGGAACCCATGAGACTTCCTAGAGCACTGCAGGCTAGGCCAAAGGACATCATCCTGCGATGTCCCAGCCAGTCAGAAACCGCTCCTGCCGCTGGCGCGGTAAAAGCGCCGAGGATACTTGTAGCAGATAGCACCCATCCAGCCATGACAAGGCTGAGGCCCAACTCTATGCGGAGAAGCGGCAGGACCGGAGGCGCCTTCCCCACCTGGAATGCCGCCACCACGCCAGCAGCAAAAAACAGAAATACGCGACCCCAATCCGTGGATGTCCTGGCATCTTGGTCTTGTTTCAGGTTCTCAAGCATTGAATCAATGTCTTTGGATCAAAGCTGTCTGGAATCATTTCGAACTTGCGAGCATTGTACGAGTTTCATCTTTAACCACTCTTTTCTCGGACAAGAATCAGAACTCCATATCAAGGTTGTTACTTATTGTCTATAAATAAGGAGGAGGCTGTGCTGCAATTGTACAAAGCTGTCATTCCGGGCGAGCCCAATGATTTTGTGCGAGATCCGGAATCTAGGAAGATCGTGTAATACCAAATCCATCTGGATCCCGGCTCGCATCCCGCTGCGCGGGACTTGGCCGGGATGACGAATTGGGACCAGGGTGTCAAGGAGGAAAGGTGCGGCGGTGGTTGCGTCAATGTTGTTAAGGACAAACCTGGGGATGTAGGGGATTTGGGAAAGCAAAAAAGGGGTGGCTCCCTGGGAACCACCCCTTTGCTCTAGAGGGTGAATGGATGGGTGGGTTTTAATGGACCGCTATCTTTTTCGGCTTTTTCTCCTCCGGTCTTGGAATCTCCACCTTGAGAACGCCGTCTTTGAATTCCGCCTTAATCTTATCTGGATCAATCTCTGCCGGGACGTTGAAGGATCGCTGAAAGGTTCCATACGCCCTCTCTTTGCGGTAGTAGTTCTCCTCCTTCACTTCTTTCTCGTGGGAACGCTTACCGCTGAGGGTCAGCACCCCATCCTTCAGGTCCACCGTGATATCTTTCTTGTCAACGCCGGGAAGTTCGGCCTTCACAACAAGCGTGTCGTCATTCTCATAGATGTCCACAACCGGTCTCCAGTTGCCCAGACTCATGTCATCATCCAAGCTGGAGCTAGGGAAAAAGCTGCCATCAAAAAGGCGGTTGATACGATTCTGCAATGTCTCCATTTCC
>JASFEQ010000225.1:0-7528 GCA_050124735.1 Desulfobacteraceae bacterium
TACCGGTCATCAAGCTTTTTGTTCCGGCGAGCCTGATAAAGTCTTCGGGCGTCCTGATCTGATCTTTGAAATGCTCGTATTTTCTGCGCATGTGGGCCGCTGCCTCATCGGGCATGTGCTCTCGATCGTTCCTAATAAATACCACATCCGCGTTCTTCACATGCGCCAGTAAATATTTAATGGTGGATTCCAGGTCCTCTTCTGCTATAGCGCGCTGAATGCAGACGCCTAACAAGGTGATTAAAACGATCACTCCAAGATAAGCTTTGCTTCTCATCCACCCCCTCTGCCAATCCTCGGCAACCACTTCCCCGTTACTTCCTTATACCTCCTATAGTCCTCTCCAAACCTGTCAACGAGCAACGCCTCCTCATAGTTGGCGATGTAATTGTGGAAAATAAATATCCCCACAAGTAACCCAAGGGACAATAACGAGGCTGTAGAAATGGATAGTCCGAGGTAAGTTAAGATGCTGGCTAAATACAGTGGATGCCTCACGTACCGGAAGGCCCCGGTGGATACCACGCTCTGAGGTCTCTGCTCGTGACTGACCACAACATGGCCTGACCTGAAAAGATATATCGCTGAAACGAGTGTGAGGCCCAAGATGACCAGGCGAATATAGAGCGGCACGTAATTCGAGAGAAAGGTGGATATGCAAAGGAAAAACGAATCTGCCACCCAAACCACCAGGAACAAAGCAAACCATATCACCTGCCCGACGTCACTAAAAGGATGCTCACCGTCTTTTTCTTTCATTCTTAATCCATCCATTTAATCTTAGAAGAGGTTTGATTGTTGTGTGTAGTCGTCAAGTTTTTTTATTCTGCTTAAACAGTTTTGGATAGATACAGCCAAAACAAGAAATCAGCCATGAATGCACCATTTATCCTTTGCTTTTTGCCTAACGACCAAGCTCAGCGGCCCTGAGCGAGCGGAGCGAGTCGAACGGGTCCGAGTGGATCGACTTGTTATGCCAAATACAATATATTTCAAAATGTTAGAACTTTATCCGCTTCCACAGACAATTCATAGAGATCATCCATCCAGGCAATAGGGCAAGAGCTTGATCCCTCCAGACCGTGGGATTTCATACACACCCCTCAGACGTAAAAATCGCCTTCATATTGGTTTACCTGCTCCATCACATCGAACTGTTCAGTGCTGCTTCTTTCAAAAAGAACGCCCTTTCCAAGCATAAACACACTTACGTCGTCTCCTTTTTTGACGGCTACATTGGCTAACCGCATAGCATTGTAAGCTGTTTCAGCATCGTCTGTAGAAATAATGAATAGAACATTCATCACAAGCCTCTTCTTATCCCAAATTATTTTTTAAAAGTATAATGGCAGAGTTAACCTGCCGCGAAAACAAAAGAATAATTTAGACTACAAAAGATAGTATAGTAATGCCAACGATACAAGAGAAGCCTGAGCGCATTGGCGGTCAGGTTGAACGAATTACTATGCCACCACTTTTTTCAATACCCAAATCATACCTTCAACCTCACTATTCAAAATACCACATTCTTCCCTTTGAATATCCAAATAACTATTTAAGTCTTTTTCCAGTTCAGGATATTGATCTATAAGTTCGATGCTTCTCTTCTCAATAACTCTCAAATATTCATCATTGATTTTTATGCTCACCTCTGTTGTGGGGATCTCAGTCAATAAACGATCGTTGAACATTGTTAACTCTTCAACCGTTTTTTCATAATTTCGATAATGCCCATACCCTTTTCGACTCAAAACTTCTCTCTTCTTTAAATATCCATCATCAATAACTATATACCCGCCAGGTCTGACCTGTGTGCGTAATTTTTTTATGGTATCTTTATTACTTCCAAATATCCCACCTAAAGAAGCGAGGACAACTACATCAAAATCATGTTTATCTATCACATAAGTTAGAATATCCTGCTCGATAAAAGCACACAAATCCGATACCTGATATTCAGATGACTTTTTATGCGCATCTTTGAGAAATTCAGGCATTGCATCAAGACCTACTACGTCGAATCCAAACTTCCAGGCTATCTGCACAGAGACCGCGCCTTTGCCGCAACCGAGATCCAAAACTTTTGCTGTATCAGGAGATAGAGGAAGAGTGCTGAGTAACTCAAGGATTTGATCGACTGAACTACCTAGTGCCCATAAATCCTGAAGCAAATACGACATGTATGGTAAGAGCTTTTTATCTACTTCCAGCGCGTCGGCCACAGATTGCTGTAGAGTATCACGCATAGCACTTTCACCATTTGGCGGTATAAGATACGAAATCAGGGGCCGCAGACGTCGCCAAGGGGCGGGTACGAGCCGCTGAAGTAACTTTTTATCCTAATATTCATACTCATTATTTTTTTGCATCACAAAAAATTCATAACCATAAAATTTGGAGTATTTTCTGTAAAAATTTATTTCATTTCTAAAGCTTTCAAAAACAACTAAGGCAATTTCGTTTCCTTGATATTTCTTATTCAAGTGCGACAGTTCTTTTTCCATCGGTAAATAATAGTCATTTAACCACGCTGATTCTGGCAAGGTAAAGTGCGATATGAGTTTAAAACCTTCCCTTTGAATGAGTTCCATATTATCTTTAATGTTTTTAATGTCCGGATACTCATTCTCAAGGTATTTAATGACAACATCAGGTGGATCAAGGGATGTATATACAAGTTCTGACACAGCTAAATAGCCTTTATTTTTCAAAAGCTGATGGCATCGTTTTAATCCATTTTGAAACCCCATAAAATACAATGCACCTTCTGACCAGATGATATCAAAGGTTTTTTCCTCAAAATCCATATCTAGCATCGATACATTTTTCGGAGCTATCTTTCCTTCGAGCCCCTGTTTACTTGCTTGTTCCATCAATTTATCGAGAAATGCTTGATGATTATCTAAAGCCATGATTCTTCCGTTGGAGATTCTTGCTAATTCAATCGTTTGCACTCCTGGGCCAGACCCGATATCCAAAATGAGTGGATGTTGTGGCGGTTGAGGGATAGCATGAAATGCGCGCCTGGTGTATTCATTGTCGCCAGGCCCACATCGTGGCAATGCTTCGCATAATTCATAAAGATATTCCATTCCTTCCATAAATACTTTTCCTTTTATAACGACAACTATCTATAGGCAGAAAAGATTCTGCATATTTTGATATTACTTGCCTTTTACGGAATTCTTGGGCAGATTCGGACAAACAAGCCGCTTGATCTGTCTAACTGAAAAGTTAAAAAGAATAAACTTAATTCATGTTTATTTATTAAATTTGTTTCTATATTGTGTTTAATATACTACATAACGAATAGGTGATTAGAGATCAAGACGAAAGTGGCAAAAGGCATCCAATCTCTCCCATCCGGCCTTAGACTGCACGCACATTCTCAACAAAGGTCCCAAAGCGGTTCGAAGCCTGCTGGATGCCATTATGTGAGGCTGAAATTGATTGAAGGAAGAAGGAATGATCACTATCGGGGTTGATACGGGCGGAACGTTTACGGATTTCGTGTTCAAAGATGGAGATAGGTGGGGTGTCTATAAGCTCCTGTCCACCCCCCGGAATCCTGCAGAAGCGGTGCTAAAGGGCCTCCAGCATATTGCTGGAGCAAAGGCGAAGCACATCGTTCACGGCTCCACAGTTGCGACCAACGCCATTTTAGAAAGAAAGGGGGTTAAGACCGCGCTCATCACCAATAAGGGGTTTGAAGATATCATTGAGATCGGGAGGCAAAACAGGAGCAGGCTATACGACCTTGCCTATAGAAAAGAACCCCACATCGTGCCCAAAGAACTTAGGTTTGGCGTAAAAGAGAGGGCTCTATGCACGGGAGAGATCCTTGAAGATCTTGATGTGGAGGGGGCCAAACATATTCTTCAAAAGATTAGAGAGGCAAAAGCGGAATCGGTTGCTGTCTGTCTGCTCTATTCCTACCTAGCCCCCGCACACGAGAAGACATTAGGCGATCTTGTTGAAACGCTAAACATCCCCGTCTCCCTTTCCCATGACATCCTTTCAGAGTTCAGGGAATTTGAACGGACCTCCACCACGATCATCAATGCCTATGTTTCACCAAAGATGAAGGGGTATGTCTCTTATCTCATGGACGCCCTGGTCAAAGAGGATAGCTTGCGTGTCATGCAGTCCAATGGCGGCAGTATCTCGGCAGTTACCGCCATGAATGAGTCCGTAAGGACCATTCTCTCTGGCCCTGCAGGCGGTGCGGTGGGCGCCTATGAGATCGGCAAGATGGCGGGGTTCGACAAAATCATCTCTTTTGATATGGGGGGAACCTCTACAGATGTCTCCCTCATGGACGAACAACTATCCCTCACACTGGAGTCTGAGATCTCGGGATATCCGGTCAAGGTCCCCATGATAGACATCCACACCGTGGGGGCCGGAGGCGGTTCTGTGGCCTATATGGACTTGGGTGGCTCTCTAAAAGTGGGGCCTGAGAGTGCTGGCGCGGATCCGGGTCCCATATGTTACGGGAAAGGCGATAGGATCACGGTCACTGATGCCCATCTTTATTTGGGAAGGCTCATTCCAGAGCACTTCCTGGGGGGAAGCATGAGGCTTCAAACGGATAAGCTTGAACCCTATTTCAATCGAATGGCCAAGGATTTAAGCCTTTCAACGGCTGAACTAGCAGAAGGAATTCTCTCCGTGGCCAATACGGCCATGGAAAAGGCCATAAGGGTGATCTCTGTGGAGAGGGGATTTGATCCCAGGGAGTTTACCCTTTTCACATTTGGCGGTGCCGGGGGCATGCATGCCGCTTATCTTGCAAAGCTGCTCAGCATTCCTAAGGTCTTGGTACCCAATAGTCCAGGCATCCTTTCAGCCATCGGCATGCTCATGGCCGACGTCATTAAAGACTATTCTTTGACGGTCATGCTGACCCAGTTTAATACTGACGCAAAAAAACTCTCAAAATTGTTTCGCAGCCTCGAAGGCAAAGGGACAGAGGATTTGATCTCAGAAGGTATTGAAGAGAGAAACATCATCTTAGAGCGGTATCTCGACATGCGGTATGAGGGACAGTCCTATGAGATTATTGTGCCCTTCAATAATGGCTTCATCGATGATTTTCACGGACTGCACGAGAAACAGTATGGTTATCGAAATCAGGACAAGACTGTGGAGATCGTCAATCTGAGGCTCCGAGCACGGGGTTCTCCAGACAAGCCCACATTTGAAAAATCTAAGATATCTTCAGAGAAACTGTCAGATGAGGCATTGCTAGGCGAAAAAGAGGTGGTCTTTGATTATAAACCGGCAAATACACAGACCTTTAATCGAGAGAAGCTGGTGAGTGGGAACAGAATTAGCGGCCCTGCTGTTTTGGTGGAGTATTCCTCTACGATTGTGGTGCCTCCATTTGCAGAGGCCTCAGTGGATGAGTACGGTAATCTTGTGATGGAAATAACATGACTCACCACAGAGACACTGAGCACACAGAGGGTTTAGGTTTTTTTGCCCAATCGGAAGATACCGATTGGGCAAAAGGGCCTCAGCGCCTGCGGCGCCTTCACGGTACAATGCCGTAAGGTACTCCGCAGGTACAGCCGATACAAATATCTTTCTCTGAACAGATGGCGGCACACTTTACCAGCGGATGAAAGTCACCTCGGGTCTCGGAAATATCAACAACGAAAACCCGTCCGCGATCAGCGGACTGATTGGTTTTGATTTGCCGGTATCTCCCGGCAAATCAAAAATATTCTCTGTGTCCTCTGTGTCTCTGTGGTGAGACAATTTGCCGAAGGAGCTTGCTGTGAAGGTAAATCCCATTCTGTTAGAGGTGTTTAAGAACAGGTTTTCTTCCATCTCTGAAGAGATGGGGGTGACCCTGACCAGGACCTCGTTCTCTCCCAATATCAAGGAGAGGAGAGATTGTTCCTGTGCCATTTTCAACAAAGATGGAGACATGGTGGCTCAGGCAGCACACATCCCAGCTCACCTGGGCTCTATGCCCCTCTCCGTAAAGTCTGCCATAGAGAGTGTCCAATTCAATGATGGCGATATGGTCATCCTCAACGACCCATTCAAAGGGGGGACCCACCTACCCGACATCACCATCGTGGCTCCAGTCTTTTCAGGTGATAAAGACCTCTTCTTCTATGTGGCGAATCGTGCTCACCACGCCGATGTGGGCGGCATGACATCCGGATCCATGCCTCTAGCCTCTTCCATCTTTCAGGAGGGAATCATCATTCCGCCCCTCAAGATCTACGAGGCCGGTCAGATAGACAAAAAGATCATGCAGTTTTTCCTCAACAATGTGCGGACACCCATTGAAAGAGAAGGAGATTTTGCTGCTCAGATCATGGCCAATATAACGGGTGTCAGGAGGATCAAGGAACTCATTGAAAAATATGGCCTGGAAATGGTCGATTTCTATGCCAGAAGCCTCCTAGATTATGCGGAGAGAATCACCAGAAAAACAATCGAAAGAATTCCTGCCGGCACTTATACGTTTGAGGACTTTATGGATGATGATGGTTTGAGCGATGATCCTGTCAAGATAAAGGTGCTCGTCCGGGTCAAAGGAGATGAGGTGACTCTGGATTTTTCCGAATCCCATGCGCAGGTGAAAGGCAGTATCAACGCGGTTTATGCGATCACCTTATCATGCATCTTGTTCGTTGTCAGATCCCTGGTCGAGGAAGAAATTCCAACAAACGCCGGCTGCCTCAGACCCATAACCGTCCTCACCAGAAAAGGGACCGTGGTGGACGCCAATTTCCCTGCTGCCGTTGCAGGAGGGAACGTGGAAACGTCACAGAGGATTGTAGATGTGGTTTTGGGAGCCCTCTCTCAGGCGTTGCCCAATAAAATCCCTGCGGCCAGTCAGGGCACCATGAACAATATCACCATCGGCGGCATCGATGACAGGAACGGGCAATCCTTTGCCTATTATGAGACCGTGGGGGGAGGAATGGGGGCTTCATCAAACGGGCCTGGTGAGAGCGCTGTCCATTCGCATATGACAAATACCCTGAATACACCCATTGAAGCCCTCGAATACAGTTATCCCTTTTTGGTGACAGAATACTCTGTCAGGCGAGGGTCGGGTGGTGATGGAGGGTTTCAGGGAGGTGACGGGATCATAAGAGAGATCAAACTCCTCTCCGATGCAGAGGTCACTGTGCTCTCTGAAAGAAGGAGGATACCACCCTATGGGCAGGCGGGAGGAAAGCCAGGGAAGACTGGCAGGAATATTGTCATAAAGGGAGGCGTCCGTTCCGAAAAGCCCAGCAAGTTTAATGAACAATTGAAAAAAGGAGATGTGCTGAGGATTGAGACGCCGGGTGGCGGAGGGTACGGAGCGGAAGGTGCAGGGCGCAAGACTCAAGGATAAAAGAAAAGAGACCACTGTGGTTTTGCAACTCCCCTCCCCCCTTTGTTAAAGGGGGGCAGGGGGAGATTTTAAATGGCGTTTGACGGTTATGCCGGCCTAAAAGCCAGGGTGGTGCTGGGACCTTCTTCTCCTTCTTTGTGCAGGTACTTGACCGTTAAC
>JASFEQ010000226.1:0-7502 GCA_050124735.1 Desulfobacteraceae bacterium
GGCCATTATCTATAGAGTGAGGGGGAAGTGACCCAGTATTTGGGGTTTAAGGAGTGGGTTTCAGACTCCCAGAAGCTCACGGGCGTAAACCCCAAATACTAGGTCACGGCGATACGCGGTGGAATTTTTTTTGAGATATGGCCTTTCGAAAAAGGGCGTACCCTCACTTCACACCCCTTCGGGGTGTAATCAAAGCCGGGTCCTTTAGGCCCGGATTCTTTACTTCAGCGATGCCAATGTCCTCGAGGCTAAGCAGATGGTTTTTCTGAGACGCTCTGAGAAAGAGCCATCTATAAATTAGAAAACAATAAAGAGGGGGTGTTAGGTGATAGAAGAGAGCTTTGTGCATGGTGATTCCGTGATCCACCGTCTTGATCCCAGGGTCAGAACGGTCGTTGCGGGCGCATTTTCCATTGTGGTGGCCACATCTGATCGTTTTGTGGCCCTGGTGCCTGCCATGATTATCGCTTTCTCATTTCTCCTGCTTGCAAGACTTCCATTAAGAAGCGTAATGCTACGTCTCCTTCTGGTGAATGGACTGATCCTGCTTCTCTGGTTTTTCCTCCCGTTCACCTCTGAGGGTGAAGCGTTGTTCAGCCTTGGACCGCTGAAAGGCACAAAGGAAGGCATTATCCATTCCACCGCCATAACCATAAAGTCCAATACGATTATTGCGACCTTGATGGCTTTTGTTGCAACTATGCCCATATTCACCTTGGGACGGGCTATGCGGTCTCTCCACATGCCCCAGAAGATCGTGCACCTGATTTCGTTTGCTTATCGGTATATCCATGTCATCCATGGGGAATACGGTCGCCTCATAAATGCCATGAAGATAAGAGGCTTTTACCCCAGGAATAATTTACATACCTACAGGACGTATGCCTATCTGGTCGGCATGTTGCTCGTAAAAAGCTATGAACGCGCCAGGAGGGTCCAGGCCGCCATGCTCTGCCGAGGATTCAAAGGGAGCTTCTATGATCTGAGCGAATTTTTCATGAAGAACTCTGATCGGCTTGCCCTGGTGTTACTTCTTTTTTTTACAGCTTTTATTGGTGTACTGCAATGGACAAACATCATCCACTGATCAAATTGGAGAGTGTCTCTTATGGCTATCCGGGCGGAGAGGCAGTGCTGAAGGATCTGTTCTTTGAACTCAGCGACAAAGAAAGGATCGGTCTTATTGGGCCCAATGGCAGTGGGAAGACCACTCTGTTCCATGTGATCATGGGGCTCTTGAGGCCCACGTCAGGAAAGATCGAAATTTTTCGACACCATATGAGGAATGAAAAGGATTTCAGGACAGTGCGACAACGGATAGGCCTGCTCTTCCAGGACGCTGACGACCAACTCTTTAGCCCTACAGTGTTGGAGGACGTGGCCTTCGGGCCCCTAAACCAGGGAAAGTCGGTTCAGGTGGCGAAGCACATAGCCAGGGAAACCCTCCATTCCTTAGGGCTTGAGGGGTTTGAAGACAGAGTTACCCACAAATTGTCAGGGGGCGAAAAGAAACTGGTCTCTCTTGCCACAGTACTCGCTATGAAGCCCAAAGTCCTGCTCTTGGATGAGCCCACAACGGGCCTTCACCCTGATACCACAGAAAGAATCATAGGCATTCTCAAAGATATTGACATCTCCTATGTCTTTATATCCCACAACATGGATTTTATTGCTCAGACCACCGACAAGATCTACGGGATGGTGGATGGTCAGATCTTCCTTGAAGAGGAGAAGATTCCCCATACCCATGCTCATGCCCATGGCTACGGTAAAGTCCCCCATACCCATTCTTCCCCCAATACCACCCATCGAGATTCCAGGAAGCCATAGATTTCCCCGGAAAAGCAGAGAACTTTCTTGACAGGGCGGCTGCCTCTATTTATATTGGTATTCAATTGCAATAAGGGGCTGGGGTCGAAAAAAGATGGCTCAATATATCATCGTAATGGTTATTGTTTTGGTAGCAATTCTCTTTACCTCCCGACGCGTTTACAGAATCCTTTCTAGCAAAAAGGTTAAATGCGGGTGCGAACCTGAAGAGGGCTGCTCATCCTGTTCTGTTCCCGCCATTATCAAAGAGGGTGGTCCTGGAGGCAGTTCCGATTCTACTCGCGGACCGCAAGCCTCATAGGCGCTCGTTTCAGGTGATCCATCCGGTGGTTAGGTGACCCTCATAAGTGTTGGCCTGGTCTGTCTTTGGAAACTGAATCCTTTTCGAGGCCATACCCATACTTTTGAACGGTACCAATGGGTAAAAGCCCGATGCGGGCGGTAAGGAACCTGGAACTTTCATTAAGTAGGAGCCGTTTTTCCTCATGAAGAAAATCATCACGATGCGAGAGATGACCAAAAATCAAGGTGGTATGATCAGGCGTGTATTCGCAAGCGGAGATATGGGGAGGAGATTACGAGAGATGGGGTTGGTTCCTAATACCTATATCCAGATTCAGGGACGCGCCCCTCTCAAGGACCCTGTTGCCATAAAAATAAGGGATTACATCCTTACATTGAGAAACAACGAAGCCGATCATATCCTGGTAGAGGTAGAAATAGACGAGTAGGTGGACATGTCGAAGCAAAAGATCACCATTGCCCTCTCAGGAAACCCCAATTCTGGCAAGACGACCATATTTAATGCCATCACCGGGGCCAGACAACATATCGCCAATTATCCTGGGGTCACCGTGGAGAAAAAATATGGCAGGATTAAACACAAGGGCTATGACATTGAGGTGGTTGACCTCCCCGGTACCTACTCTCTGACCGCTTATTCCTTAGAGGAGATCGTGGCCAGGGATTTTCTGGTCAGCGAGAGACCAGATCTGGTGGTGGATATTGTGGATGCTTCCAACTTGGATAGGAACCTCTATCTTGCCGTCCAGTTTAAGGAGTTGGGCGTACCATTGATCATTGCCCTCAATATGACTGATGTGGCGGAGGCAAGAGGGATAGTGGTGGACCAGGAAACCTTATCCACTTTGCTCGGTGTCCCTGTTGTTCCCACCGTGGCAAGATCAAACAAGGGCATTTACGACCTTCTGGACAGGGTTGTTGAAGAGGCATTGAATGGTCAGGAATGGCAACCCGCAATCATATCCTATGGGGCCGATATCGATCAGGGCCTGAACGAGATAGAAGATATCATAAAGGGGACTGATGCCTACGACAAAAAATACCCCCCGAGGTGGCTGGCCCTCAAGTGTATGGAGGGGGACGAGCAGATCGTGGAGTTGATTAGGAGCGATCATGAGATAAGCTCGGCTGTGGACGCCATCTGCAAGAGGACATCCAAACACCTCATGGACACCCTGGAGGAAGAGCCAGAAGGGATCATAGCGGACCACCGTTATGGGTACATTGCCGGTATAACCAAAAAATCTGTAAAAAGGAGGATTGAATCTCGCCTTAATCTTTCAGACAGGATAGATAAAGTCCTGACCAATCGCATTATCGGGCCGCTCATCATGGTGGTCATCCTCTACAGCATCTATGAATTCACTTTCTGGGTCAGTGAAGGCCCTGTAAATTGGCTGGAAGTTTTCTTTGGTTGGTTGAAGGGCATGGTCTCCTTTTTCATTCCAGAAGGCATTCTTTACTCCCTGATCGTTTCCGGAATCATAGACGGTGTGGGGGGTATTCTTGGGTTCATGCCATTGATCATGTTCATGTTTTTTGCCATCGCCATCATGGAGGACTCGGGATATATGGCAAGGGTGGCTTACATGCTAGATAGAGTGCTTCGCTGGTTCGGACTGCATGGCAATTCTGTTATGGCCCTTCTTGTTAGCGGGGGGATTGCAGGGGGATGTGCCGTGCCAGGTGTCATGGCGACGAGGACCCTGAGAGATCCAAAGGAGAGGATCGCCACCCTGCTGGTGGTACCCTTTATGAACTGCGGGGCCAAGTTACCCGTGTTTGCCATGCTCATCGCAGCCTTCTTTGCAAGAAAAGAGGCGGGAATGATGTTCATCTTTACTCTGCTTTCCTGGTCTTTCGCCCTGTTTGCTGCAAAAATGATTCGATCTACTGTTCTCAAGGGGCCAAGGACACCCTTTGTTATGGAACTCCCGCCCTACCGGGTTCCGACCCTCAAAGGTCTCATCATCCACACCTGGGAGAGAACATGGCAATTCATAAAAAGGGCAGGCACATTCATCATGGCGATGTCCATCCTTTTGTGGGCCATGATGACCTTTCCCGGCTTGTCTGAAAAGCAGATAAACGCCTATGAGGAGCAGCGGGTCGGGCTGAGGGATTCTTTTCTTGCCCTGCCTGAGGTGAAAGCCATGATCAAGGATGAACAAGGCCTTGAAGATCTTGATGAACTGGTCAATTCGTATAGCCGGACCATGAAAGAAGATTTTACATCCGCAAAAGGACTCCAGAAAAATCCATTATTCCCCCTGGCCAAAACGATCCTGGCTGATGCGGATGTCCAGAAAGGGGGCGACAAGGACAAGCTTGTACAGATGCAAGTGGCCTCCGCCTATCTCCAGCATAAGGATGAACTGGCTCGAATTGACGGCCTCCAAAACCAGGCCACATTGAAAGGGACTATGGCTGGTCGAATCGGTCAAATACTGGAGCATGTCACCTCAGCCGTGGGCTTTGACTACAGGACAAATATCGCCCTCATAGGGGGTTTTGCTGCGAAGGAGGTGGTCGTGTCTACCCTGGGAACCGCCTATTCTTTGGGTGAGGTGGATCCTGAACAGAGCGGTTCTCTTTCTGAGAAGCTGAAGGCGGATCCTCATTGGAATCCGCTTGTGGCTTTTACCCTTATCCTCTTCACCATGCTCTATGTCCCTTGCTTGGCGACCCTCATCAGCATCAAGAAAGAGAGCTCCTGGAGGTGGGCCGGGTTTTCAGTGGCCTTTAATTTGATCGCGGCCTATCTGGTTTGTCTAGCGGTCTACCAGATCGGTTCGGCCCTTGGATTGGGAGGGTAGAAAATTGGATGTAAAGATGGTATAAGACTGGTTTTTCGACAGTCTCATTAGCTCAAAGTCATCAATTGGAAATCAGAGGCATAACTGATACGGGACACGAGGTTTTGAAAGGCAATAAAATGGAGAGGATTCCGATAACGAGAGAAGGTCTTGAGAAGGTAAGGACTGAATTGAACCGCCTGGAGAGCGTGGAAAAACCGCAAAATATTAGGGCCATTGAGGAAGCAAGGGGCCACGGGGACTTGAGTGAAAATGCCGAATATCATGCGGCCAAAGAGAGGCAGTCCTTTCTTGAAGGCAAAATCAATGAACTTAAAGCCATCATTGGCAAATCAGAGGTGCTGGAAGTGGAAAGCGGTCCAACAGATCGGATCGTCTTTGGGAGAACGGTACGCCTGTATAATCTCCAGACTGACGAAGAGATAACGTATCAACTCCTTGGTCCATATGAATCTGATCCTGAAAATGGGAAGATATCCGTCATTTCTCCACTGGGACAGGCCTTGATTGGCAAAGAGATAGGAGATGAAATCAGTGTGACAACGCCAGGAGGCGTTCAAGAATTTGAAATCCTGGAAATCCGCTAGGGATCCAATGGCGACGATTCAGACCGACAAGATGGTGACGATGAGGTATGTCATGAAAACCCATCTTCCTGATGGAACGTTAAAAAATCATCCGGAAGAGGAGATTAATTTTATCTATGGTGTAGAGCGTCAGGTTCCAACCCTCGAGAAGGCCCTTGAAGGCGCAGGGGAGGGCCAAAAAATGAGCGTTACCATACCGGCCGCAGAGCTCTATGGAGACCACGATCCCTCACTGGTCAGAGAAATACCGAAGAAGGGTCTGATAAGACAGAGGCTGAAGGCAGGGCAATTCTACAGGCAGATGAAAAAGGGGTGTCTGATCTCCTTTAAGGTCCTGGAGATCGGACCTGACACCGTGCTTGTGGATTTCAATAGGCCCCTTGCAGGGATCCGGGTTTCAGTGGATCTGCTGGTGCTCGCCATAAGGGAGACAGATAAGAAGGAGATTGATGAGGCCATGGAGGCACAGGTCAAAAGAAGCATCGGGTGCGGTTAAAAGGAATAATGTCGATAAAGATCTTCATCCATGGACTAGAAAGTAGTAATCAGGGCACCAAAGGGGTTTTTTTCAAAGAAAAGTTCCCAGATATGATCATTCCCAATTTTCCTGGTAGCCTTCAAGACAGGATGAAAAACCTCGAGGAGATTCTTTCAGAGAAATCTGGAATAAGAATGGTGGGATCCAGTTTTGGCGGCCTTATGGCCGCCATATTTGCTGCGGAACATGAGAACCGGGTTGATAAATTGATCCTCTTGGCGCCTGCACTCAATCTGATGGAATTTTCCGATTACCATGAGAAGAAAATAGCTGTTCCTGTCTGGATGTACCATGGCCGGGATGATGAGGTGATCCCCTTAGAGACAGTGGAAGAGATCGCGAAGAAAATCTTTCCAAACCTCACTTTCCATGCAATGGACGATGACCACTATCTCCACAAGACCTTCAAGACCATTGATTGGAAAACGCTTTTGAGCTGAATGGTGATGTGACAACAGTGACGCCTCAGATATCCCCCTGCTCCCTGTAACCCTCCGGCACGGGGTGACCATCCACATAGACGACGTTCATCTCATCCAGGGCAAAGCGGCCTTGGGCAATCATCTCAATAGTTCGGGGGAAGATCTTCCAATCGCCCACCTCTTTTAAGCGTTCCTGATGTTCCTGGGCCAAATAAAGGAGCCTCTCTCTGTCTTTGAGCAGAGAGTCGAGGGGTTCAGGCAGTTCAACCTTCAAGGGATCTGAGACCATCAGAAGGGGGCCGGTATCCACGCCTTGATCTGTCCAGAGCGTTGAGGAACGAAGTATGGTTTCCCCGGCTGAGATTGCATCGAGCACGGCATGGTCACCCACATATTTTCTCTTCCCGTCCGGTACCAGGACGGAGAGATCAGCCGGGTGGACATTAACACATCTATCAAGGGTGATATAGCTCATATAGCCGCCAAGGGCTATCACATCAACTTCAAAGGCTTCTATGAGCCTTTTGGCCAAACTGTCAAATTCCCTTCTGGCGGCGAGCCCTTCAGGGCTATCTACTCTCCTCGGCAACCCCCTTAGACGATGGAAGGTACGAATGTCGTAGCTGAAGTAGGGGATACCATTCTGGTAAGCGATCTTTTCCCCTTGACAGGAACCATCAGATCTGTCGCTGGAAATGAAAATAACCTGAAAAGGTGATGCGCCCCTTTCAGTGTTCAAGCGCTTTTCTCTCTCAAGGAGTTTTATGATATTGGTGCCTGAGCCGGACATGAAGGCAGCCACCCTCATGGGTCGTCTCATCTTTTTCGGATCAAAAAGGGGTTTAATGGGCATCTGGGATACTCTTGCGAAAGGCCTAAAGTGACCTGCCCGCCAATGCCTTGTAGTGCAGAATACCTTAGCCAACTTAAACAACGAGAGAGGCGCAAACGGACAGCGCGACTCGCAAGTGGCTATGGCAGGCGAGGCTAAAATGTGTAAAGTGCC
>JASFEQ010000227.1:0-7464 GCA_050124735.1 Desulfobacteraceae bacterium
CCGTGATGGTTGTACCCTGGGAGGCACTCTCTCAATCAAAGGCACCCCTTGTGGATGTGGCCCTTAGAAGCATCGGCAGGTTGGGCTGGTTGCTCATCGCCCTGGGGGGTGTGCTTGCCTCTGCTGCGGCCCTTAACAGCACCCTGCTTTCGCAGGCCAGGCAAATCTTCGCCATGGGCAAAGACAGGTTTTTGCCTGGCATCCTGGGGCGTATTCAAGAGATTTACAGGACGCCCACCGCAGCCTTATGGGTTGGAGGTCTGGCTACTAGCGCAGCCTTGGTCTTTGGCGATTTGACGTTCATCGTGAAATCCGCCAACTTCTGCTTCCTCGCCTCTCTATTGCCCGCCTCATTTGCCCTTCGAAGTCTATACAGGTCATCGGAGTCCCATGCCCGTACGAATCGCTGGAGATATTACACCCCTTACGCCGCTTTTCTGGCCAACCTGGCCATTCTCCTCACCCTGGATTGGGTCTCCATCGCCTTTGGACTGCAGCTCATGGCCGTTGGTTTTTGCATCTATTTCTTTTACTCTCGCAAACGAGAGATACGCTCCCGGACCGGGATGAGCCTGGTGCTGTCCGAGGAGCGAAAAACCACGATTCTTTCCGGTTCCAGAATTCTTGTCCCGGTGGCCAATCCTCAGACGCAGCCCGTACTGTTCACGATTTCGGAGGCCCTCCTGGGCAATCAGGGAGGAGAAGTGGTCGTGCTGAATGTGGTGCAGGCCACGGAACAGATGGACTTCTATTCATCCTTATCAGACGCTGAGGATTCTGTTCACCTGCTTGACCGCACCACAAAGCTGCCAAGGCTGGAGGGTGTGAAGATCAGGCCTGTGGTTCGTGTGTCCCGGAGCCTTCCCAAGGGTATTGTGCATGCGGCTGAAGAGGAGGGATGCAACCTGATTGTTATGGGCTATGCAGGTGGAGAATCGCCGGAATCCATCCAGGTCATGGAAGAGGTCATCAATAACGCACGCACAAATATTATTCTCTTCAAGCTGAAGAAGGAGTTTAGCCCCAAGCGTATCGCCGTATCTCTCGGAAGCAGCAGCAATCTCAACCTGATCGTAAAACTGGCTGGGGTTCTGGCAGATCGCTACGCTGGGGACATTATGTTTCTGAACATCCTTCCCACCAATTACACGGCCGCTCAAAAGGCACATTCAGGAAAGATCCTTGTAGAGGCCATTAAACACCACGTGGCCAAAGCACTCTATCGGATCGAGGTGGCCAGATCAGACGAACCCCTGGAGTTTCTGGTGGAGCGGTCTTCGGAATTTGACCTCCTTATCGTGGGAACCGCCAAGGTTGGGCTTTTGCAAAGGGCCGTTGTTGGGCCGTTTTCGTCCCAAATTGTGATGCGCTCGGCCTGTTCAGTGGCCGTGGTCAGGGTCGCGCCGACCGTGAAAAAGTTCCTAAAGGTGTGATCAGGGGATGCGAAAGGATAGACTCTCAGCCAATGGCTTAAAGTGATTCACCCACGCCTGAGCTGTTTCATCTCCATTTCCTGCTCTGTTTCGTAATTCTTCATAGCTCGATTGGAATATCTCGTAACAGATATTCTGGACGGTCCACAGGTTTACCTGAAAAGGCAATGACTTTAGAAGGCTCACAGCAGAGGCCAACTCTTGGAGTTTGGACAGATCAGTGGGGTCTGCTGAGAACGCTTTGGACATGCGTTCGAGACGCTTTCTGATGGAGAACTCAAGTGTGGCGGCATCCAGAGTGACACCCTCCTTCTTGGCTTCTTCCAAAAGCGATTCGATGAGCCCGAGATCAAATGGCTCCCTCTCAAACGCGCTTCGCAGACTCTTCGACAGGATAAACTCGGCGACCATGCTAAGGGCCTTCGGAGCTGGTAGACCTGAATCTTTAAAAAACCGCATAAGTGGAGCGTAATCCTCATAGAGCTGGCGATAGATACCCTCTGCATCTTCTAAGGCCGACTCCGTTATCATGCCTAAAATTCTATTCTCTTCATCCCGAAAAAGGGATTTTAGGGAATATGTGGATCCCTCAAACTGCCTATCCAGGCGTCGAATGGTCTCTGGAAAATCCGCCCTGCCAAAGGAAGTAAAGAGATCTTGGGCCATAGCTTCATGTGCATCATGATTCTCAAAGCCTTTGACGCCACAGCTCAGGTTGTGGTCGCCCAAATGCAGGGTCCCAAAGCTCAAGGCGGCTGACTCGTTTGTGATCTCTGACATGAAACGCGCCTTCCCGGTCAGCAGTCTTGCCTTTCCAGCCTCTGCAACCCTTACCTCCTCCTGATCAGCCGTATAACAATAAAAGGAAGATTGTGTTTCATACTCCTTGAAAAGAGAACATATGGCATAATGGGCGCCCACCTTTTTGAGGTCAGCAACGCTTGGCCGCACGGACCTCTCATAGATAAGGCGGCCATCTCCATATTCGGGGACATTACTCTTGGCTTGTGCCAGATTTTCAAGAAAGGAGGGTTCCAGATCCTGGTCCAGAATTTCCCGGGCCAACTGGAGCGTACGTGCCGCATACTGAAGGATCTGAACCGTCTCAATGCCGGAGAGCTCATCAAAGAACCACCCGCAACTCGTGTACATGAGCATGAGGTGGCGTTGAAGCTCTAAAGACTTGAGCGCGGCTATTTTTTCCATCTCGTTCAGGTCGTGCGTTCCGTGTCGGCGCAAGAAATTCTCCACGTTGGCTGGCGATCGGTCCAGAATCACCTGGATGTAGTCATTTCGCGCATCCCAGGGATCCCTCAAGAATAATCGCGCTTTCTCATCATAAATGGGATTGAGGGTATCTCTGAGCCCGTCCAGGGCCTCCCTAACTGGGGTGCGCCACTCTTGATTCCAGTCTGCATGCCTGCCCGTATGGCACCCGCAATGGCTCCTCCAACGCTCCACCCCATGGACACAGCTCCATGACGTGTTCTCGAGGATTTCCACTTCGTGAGTGGGCGGATATTTTTCCAGGTAGTCACCGTAGTTGGTCAAATGAGCCAATCCCTTGTTCTGGATGGTGTCAAAGGCATACGCCAGAGCCATGTCCCCAAAGCGATGATGGTGACCGTAGCTCTCCCCATCTGTGGCAATATGGACGAGCTGGGGTTTATCGTCTTTCTCCGAGAAACCTCCCACAATCCTTCGCGCAAAGGACTCGCCGCTGCTCAGAAGCTTTTCAAAGGCAACAGCACGAGAGATGGAGCCATTATAGAAGAAAATCACAATGCTCCTGCCAGAGGGGTGATTGAGCAGGTAGGGCATCGTGGTATCGATCTCTCCATTTGCCACATCCTCCCACTCTCCACCATCCAGGGGCCTGATCCGACTCCCCTGGTGCGGGGCAAGGATGGTGAAACGGATTTCCTGTTCCGCAAGGATATCCAAGGCCTCCAGGTCCACCGCTGTTTCGGGCAGCCACATGCCCTCTGGTTTTCGGCCAAAGCGGTGCTCGAAATCCTGAATGCCCCACAGCACCTGGGTATACTTGTCCCGGCTGTTCGCTAAAGGGAGGATCATGTGGTTATATGCCTGGGCTAAGGCAGATCCGTGCCCCGAGAAAAGCTTATGGCTCTCCTGGTCAGCTTCGAGAATGGCCTGATAAATACTCGGTGCTTTTTTCTCCATCCAGGCGAGCAGTGTGGGGCCAAAATTGAAGCTCATCTTGGCGTAGTTGTTGACCATCTGAACAATCCTGTCCTGTTCATCTAGGATACGGGACATGGCATTGGGCGCATAGCACTCTGCCGTGATTCGCGCGTTCCAATCGTGGTATGGGCAGGCTGAATCCTGAAGTTCAATGGCCTCTAGCCAGGGGTTCTCGCGAGGCGGTTGGTAGAAATGCCCATGAATACAGACGTATCGTTCCATATACAGAAAATCCTATTCCTTTCTCACCTTCACCCTGTCCCCTTTCACTCGAGATTGTATCACAATTCTTTTTAGTGAGACTTAGAAACCCACACCCTCAAATCCCCCTCGATGCCCCTTTATGAAAGGGGGAGAAAATGAAATTATGACGCAGTCTCGTCGGAGACAGGATCGATCGGTTGAACTACAATTTCAGACACCTTCTAATAAAACGCGCCAAGTTAGAACCATAGCCTTTGATCCCCATTTGTGTGAGGGTGTCCAAAGGAATCTCTGCCCTGGCAGCACCCGTGTGCCCACCAGCCATTCCTAAATGACCAAAGGCACGGCTCACCAGATTCCCCGCATCTTTTCGGTATCCGTCGTTTCGAATGATAATAATAACCGTGCCCTCGGAAACACCTGAGACGAATGTCCAGCCCATGCCATGGACACGATTAAAAAAATCAGCCACCTGGACACAGATATCTCCACTGGGCACTTTGCCCAGGTGGGAATAGATGCCTTTTCTTGTAACGATTCGACTCTCCAGCGCCCTTTCAAAATAACGAAGGTCCGTGACTCTCAAATCAGATCTTTCGATCTTTCGCAAGAGGTTCATGTTGGCATACGGGAAAATGTACTGAAACTGTCTTACATCTCTCGCTGTACCCGCGCGTTCAAAATTGGCAGTGTCTGTCTTGATACCATATAGGAGTCCGGTTGCAAGCTGCCTGGAAGGCTTGATGCCAGCTCGGCGAAGATATTCTATGAGGATCGTTGAATTCGCGCCATATTCCGGACGGATATCCAGATAAGGTGCGCTCCATTTTTTTACTATAGGGTGATGGTCTATGATCGCATCATATCTAAAGGTTTCAAAGATCTCGGAATGGCTCGGTTGTGAATCAACCAAAACTTTACGCGTGAAATCCTGGACAGATACTCCGCCCAATTTCTCCATGGGAATCTTCAGAAGTTCCATCATGGCAAGATTATCCAGACGCTGAATTTCGTTTATGTAGGCGATCTGAGTCCTTTGCACATGCTTCCAGAGCAGGCGTTTGACGGCCAAGGCGCTGGCCATGGAATCAGGATCCGCATTGATGGTGATCAGGACGTGGTCACTCCCCTCAAAGAGCTTCAGAAAGGTCCTCACCGGTTCGCTTCGAACTGGGCCTTTGGGCTTTTTGGTTTTTCCTGCCTTCTTCACTGCGCTCATGGATTCTCCAAAACTTAAACTAACCCATATATTTTGCCTGCTATGCGTTCTCTCTCTTGAAGTACACAACCGAGAGAGGGGGCAAAGTGATTTTGAGTGCGTAGGGACGGCCGTGAAAAGATTGACCATCAGTTTCTACGGCTCCAAAATTTCCCTGACCGCTTCCCCCATAGTCATGGGCGTCGCTGTTCAATATCTCTCGCCAGCGACCACCGGTTGGCACACCGACCCAATAATCGTGGCGCGGAACCGGTGTGAAGTTACAGGCGACGACTATGGTGTCTTCTGTTGAACGCCCTTTGCGAAGCAGACTGATGGTGCTCTGCTGAGAGTCGTTGCAATCGATCCACTCAAAACCGGACGGATCGAAATCAAGTTCATACAGGGCTCGCTCATTCTTATACAGCCCATTCAGATCCGCCACCCAACGTTGGATACCTGCATGGAGGGGATAATCGAGCAGGCTCCAGTCCAGGCTTTTTTCATGATACCACTCATTCCAGTCGCCTATCTCTCCTCCCATGAAGAGCAGCTTTTTTGCGGGCTGTGCATACATGTAGCCAAAAAGAAGCCTCAGATTTGCAAACTTTTGCCAGTCGTCCCCAGGCATCTTCCGCAAAAGCGATCCTTTCCCATAAACAACCTCATCGTGAGAAAGAGGAAGCACGAAGTTCTCATGGAAGGCATAGAGCATACGAAAGGTGAGTTTGTTGTGGTGGTACTTTCTGTGGACAGGATCTTGTGACATATACTTGAGCGTATCGTGCATCCACCCCATGTCCCACTTCATTCCGAAGCCCAGCCCACCCACATAGGTGGGGCGCGAGACCGTGGGCCAGGCCGTGGACTCTTCTGCGATCGTCTGTACGTCTGGGAAGCTCCTGTACACTTCCTCGTTGAAGCGGCGCAAGAATCCGATGGCCTCCAAATTCTCATTGCCACCGTACTCGTTTGGAATCCACTCCCCCTCTTTCCGACCATAATCCAAGTAGAGCATGGAGGCTACGGCGTCCACGCGTAGCCCGTCCACGTGGTATTTATCCAGCCAGAAAAGGGCGCTGCTGATGAGGAAGCTCTGGACTTCCTTGCGGCCATAGTTGAAGATGAGACTGTCCCAATCGGGGTGAATACGCTTTTTAGGATCAGCATGTTCGAAAAGGTAGGTCCCGTCAAAGAAACCGAGCCCGTACTCGTCACTGGGAAAGTGGGAAGGGACCCAGTCCAAGATTACCCCAATCCCCTGTTGGTGTAGAGAGTCAACGAGACACATAAAATCCTGGGGCCCTCCATACCGGCTGGTGGGGGCAAAATACCCCACGGACTGATAGCCCCAAGAGCCGTAGAAAGGATGTTCCATGACCGGCAGGAACTCCACATGGGTAAACCCCATCTCTTTGACGTACTGGGCCAGCTTCGATCCAAGCTCTTGATAACTCAAAGATCGGTTTCCCTCTTCGGGCAAACGCATCCATGAACCAGGGTGCACCTCGTAGATGGCCATGGGTGTATCGTGACGGTTGTGCTCACCGCGTCTGGCCATCCACGCCTCGTCCCCCCAGGTGTAGTTTAAATCACTGATGACGGAAGCGGTCTTTGGTGGAACTTCGCTGTAAAAAGCAAAAGGATCGGCCTTCTCCACCCTGTATCCGTTGAATCGAGAACAGACATGGTATTTGTAGTTGGCCCCCTTCTGCACACCGGGGACGAAGCCCTCCCAGATCCCTGATACGCCCTTAGGGCGAAGATGATGGCTACTCTTATCCCATCCGTTGAAATCCCCCACAATAGAGACCTCTTCTGCATCAGGGGCCCATACAGCGAAGTATACGCCCTCTGCACCTTGGTGCACCACAAGGTGGGCCCCCAGCTTATCGTAGAGACGGAAATGGCTTCCCTCATTGAAAAGGTGCAGATCATCATCTGTAATGAAACTCACATCATGGGTTACTTTTTCAGCGGAGTTCACCATCTTGGATCTCCTCTCATTTAGCCCTCTTCCTCTGGCTTTTCTATCAACCTTTCGTCTTCCCCCTCTGCGGCCCCTCTTCTATGACCGTGTGATACAGTTCCAGATACCTATGTGCGGAGCGGTCCCATGAAAAATCTGCCTTCATGCCGTTGGCTATAAGCTTCTTCCACGCCTCGGCATTCTGAAAGAGGTCTACGGCCTTTCGGATGGCGGCAAGAAAAGACACAGGCTTGTAAGGACCGAATTTGAACCCATTGCCCTCGCCCTTCTTGGAATCAAACTGGACAATGGTATCATCCAGCCCGCCTGTGGACCTTACGACCGGGACCGTTCCATATTTCAAGGCGTACATCTGTGTCAACCCACAGGGTTCATAGCGCGATGGGATAAGAAACACGTCCGCTCCAGCCATGATCTTATGGGCCAGAGACTCA
>JASFEQ010000228.1:0-7388 GCA_050124735.1 Desulfobacteraceae bacterium
CTCGGAATGCTCCCTCCGCTTTCTATGGCTGATTTTGTGATCTGCATGGGCGCCTCTGTAAGCTCTTCATGCGGCTTTTCCAAGGCCTCTGACCAGAAGGTGGTCGCTTTCATCGGTGATTCCACCTTTTTCCATTCCGGAATAACAGGACTCATCAATGCGGTGCACAACAACCATAAATTCACCTTGGTAATCATGGACAACGGCACCACAGCCATGACAGGACATCAACCCCACCCCGGTGTTGACACCAAGCCTCTGGGCATTGAACGCACTCAGATACTCATTGAAGACATTGTAAAGGGATGCGGGGTCAAGGACGTCCATGTGGTGAAGCCGTTCAAGGTTAAAAAGACCGTAGAGGCCGTCAAGGCCTCACTCGCATATGACGGGCTTTCGGTCATCATTTCGAAGGAATTCTGCCCTTTGTTTGCAAAGGCGATCGGCGAAAAGAAGCCATCCAGGCCATTTTATGTCAATCTTGAGAAATGCAAAGGCCATCATATCTGTATCGATAAGCTTGGCTGTCCCGCCATGTTTCTGGAAGATGGCCAGGTTATGATTAATGAACACCTTTGCACGGGTTGCGCCCTCTGCGCGCAGCTTTGTCCCGAAAATGCCATTTTGAGGATGAAATAAGTTCTTGAATTTTTCTCTTAATCTCTTCCCCCTATTAGATAATTTAGTATTCAAATAATTTATTTTTGATAGGCTGTTGCCCAAATCGCATTATCAATTCCTACCAAATTTCAATTTAGCAACTGCTCATTACATATCAAGATGGGTGCTGATGCCTTTTCTCGAATGCCTGGCGGGAGGCCTTCGTCCTTTTCTTCGCGCTCGCTTCGCTCCGCTCAGTCCCCAACTTCGTTGGGTCCCCGGTTTCGCGACTTATTATTGGGGGAAACCGCAGCCCCGAGCTTGTCGAGGGGAATGCGGAGGGGGCAAGACTCCCCCGCAGATAAGTCGCTGAAAAGACCAGGCCGGGAGCCTCGGTATGAGAGAAAATGCATCAGCACCCAGGGATAGTGCACATGTCAGGATTTGGGCAGCGGCCCGGTAAGGTGTGACACTAAACACCTCATTCCGACTTAGCCAGAACTTGCTTTTTTAGGTCTCGTTTCAGGATCTTGCCGGCGCTGCTCTTGGGTAGGTCATCAACGGCGATGAATTCCTTGGGAACTTTAAAAGGTGAGAGTTTTGTCTTGAGATAGGACTTCAATTGGGTGGGATCCACCTGCTGGTCTTTCTTGGGAATAATAAAGGCCGTTACCCTTTCTCCATATTCCTTATCTGGCAGACCGATCACCGTACACTCCTCCACCTCAGGCCGGGTGTAGAGAACCTCCTCCACCTCCCGTGGATAGACGTTCTCACCGCCCGTAATAATCATATCCTTCAGCCGATCAACGATATAGAGATAGCCATCTTCATCAATCGTGCCTATGTCGCCACTTCGGAACCAATCATCCCAGAAAACAGCTCGCGTCTCTTCTGGTTGGTTCAGGTATCCCTTCATGATGTTGCGGCCGCGGATGCAAATCTCTCCCTCCTCATTTGCTCCCAGCACATGGCCTTCCAAATCCCTGATCTGCACCTCAACGTTAGTGACGGGTGTACCCACAGAGCCAATCACATGACGATAATAGTGGTTATACGTAACCATGGAGGCACTCTCCGTCATGCCATAGGCCTCATAGATGTTCAAATCCATCCGGCGCTTCCATTCTCGAACCAGCTCCGCCGCCATACTTGCTGCGGCTGAGAAGGTATATCTCAGGGATCCTAATTTCTCCTTCAAGTCTTTTAGGGTGAGGAGCCGGATGTAAATGGTCGGCACCGAAAAGAACTTGGTCACGTTATGCCGTTCAATGGTTTCTATAATCTTCTCCAGGTCAAAGGATGATTGAAGGACGAGAGATCCTCCGCTGTATAAAGTGGCATTCATAATGTGAATCTGTCCAAACACATGGTTGAGGGGAAGAAAGCATAGGGCTCGATCTTTATGGGTTGAACGCTCATAATGTGACACGTTGTGAATGGATGTATTCAGGTTTTCGTGGCTCAGCATAACACCTTTTGGGATACCCGTTGTGCCCCCCGTGTAAAGGATGGCCGCCGTATGGTGGCGATCCAGATCAATCGCTCCGAAAAAATCAGAACCCATCTCCACCAGGTCTTCATAGGGAATGTCGCCTCGCTTACCTATAACGTTCTTCAAGTAAGGATAGTCTTTGCGATCCCCCAATTCAACTACCTGTACCTCGCCTGCAAAAAGGACTTTCGGCTGGGCATTATCCATGATCCGACGCAGTTCATCCCTCTTCAATAGGCTTGAGAGGGTAACAGCCACCGCACCCGCTTTTAGGACACCAAAATAGAAGGCAAGCCATTCATAGGAGTTCGGTGCATAAAGGGCAACATGATCGCCAGGCTGAACCCCCATGCCCATCATTGCTGTGGCGATCCGATTGGAGACCCTGTTGAATTCGAGAAAGCTGATCTCTCGGTCATTTTCGATGACGGCCGTCTGCTCAGGAAAATAGAATGCCGCATTTTCAAGGTTTTTGGCTACGTTCATTGCAAAATCCTTTCACCATTACATCTAAGATTGTCCATGTTTCTGTCTTAACTTCGGCTTTTCTATCTTTCCCGTAGGACTCCGGGGCACACTACCAAAGATAATACGCCGGGGCCGCTTGTAGCGGGGAAGGTGCTCCTCGCAAAAGGCTTTAACTTCCGATTCCGTCAACGCTTCACCGGATACCGGCTGAATGATGGCTGCGACGATTTCGCCCAGTCTTCTATCAGGCGTTCCGATCACCGCAACATCGTGGATCTTGTGATGCCGCTGAATAACCTCTTCCACCTCCACGGGATAGATATTTTCGCCCCCACAGATCACCAGGTCCTTCTTTCTATCAACGAGGTACACGAATCCTTCTTCATCCATTTTGGCCAAATCGCCCGTATACAGCCAGCCGTTCTGAATGGTCTGAGCCGTCAATTCTGGATTCTTATAGTATTCCAGCATCAGGCCACCGCCCTTAACGATCAGCTCTCCCACCTCACCCTGCCGGACGTCTCTGCCCTGATCATCCACAATACGGGCATCCCACAGCATGCCTGGCTTTCCGATGGCGCCAACCTTTCTTTCGTTTTCGATGCCGAGATTGGTCACGCCCGGACCGGCACTTTCACTCAATCCGTACGACGTATCATACTGCATATCAGGGAAATAGGCCTTTATTCGTTGAACGACGCTCGGCGGAATGGCCTGGGCCCCCATGTGTGTGAGACGCCAGGCACTCAGATCATAGTCCTCCTTACGCAGTTCCTCTTTGTCCAGGGCATCAAGGATATCTAATGCCCACGGCACGAGGAGAAAAAGAATCGATACACGCTCATTGGATATGGTTTCCAGAACGTATTCGGGACTGATCTTCTCCGTGAGCAGTATGGTCCGCCCCCCAACGATTAGGACCCCCAGCAGATGTCCTATGGCCAGGTGATACATGGGGGGCATCATCAAAAAGCCGTCCCCATGCTTAATGTAATGGTTGGTGGCTTCCAGAATGGCCGTACACATGAGATTGGCGTGAGAGATTAAGACCGCTTTGGGCGTACCGGTCGTTCCAGAGGTGAAAAAGAGAGAACAGGAATCCTCGTCTTTTAGCGGTACTCGCGGAGATTCAGAGGCACCGCTTTCAACGAGTTCCTCGATGGGATCAACGTTTTGAAACACATCTTTACCCATTGAGATGTAGTCTTTTACCGTTAGCAAGGAATCACGAATCTGGACTGTTCGCTCCACGTATTCCTCATCGAGTATAAAGGCGCTCGGTTCTGCCACACCAGCACAATTTTGAACATCCTCATTCGTAAATCTGAAATTCAGAGGCACGACCCAGGCCCCCGTTTTCATTACGGCAAAATAGGACTCAAGCCAGTGGATTGAATTTCGTCCCAACAAGAAAACCTTGTCCCCCTTCTTGATGCCTCTTTTCATGAGCGCATTGGCCAGCCTGTTCGTCCTCTCATTAAACCGGGCCCAATCGATATGGCTCCTTGCCTTTGTTAATGGCCTCACCTCAACGAAAGCAATATCCTGTGGATACAGCCGCGCATTCTTCTCTAAGAAATCGACAAGGTTCATGATAATCCCTCCCTATTGGCTTTTGTTTAGACCCGAAGGAGCGCAATGAGCGTCCGCACATCATCCAGTTCTCCCAACTTGGAGACTTGAGAGACGATCTCTTCGGCTTTCTCCTTTGGGAGTAAGCCGCCGGAAAATTCCATGCAGTCCCAAAAATGCTGCTCATGTTCTTTGCGTGTCAGGGGATTCCCAGGGAAACCGGGGGCAATATCCATCTGCTTGAAATGCTCTCCCCCGTCACTGGTGAGAACCCGCATGTCCAAGGCCGTATGACCCCGCTCATCCAGCTTGGGATCGGATATAACCTGGATCTTTTTGGACAGGGCCATGATACTCGGATCTATGACCGAAGACGCCTCAAAATGATCCAGTTTTGAAACCCCCCTGACCAATGCGCTGGCAACACAGTACTGGATGCTGAATTGGGCGTTTACCCTGGGATTGTCTCCTATCTCGAAGGCATGCCCTACAAGTTTGTATGCATATGGAGGGACAGTAACCTCCACTCGCTCGATATCTTCGGCCCGAATGTGCTGTTCTTTCATGATATCGAGAATGACCTCCGTGCTCCCCAGGGTGAGTCCGCAACTGGGGTATTTCTTGAACAGAATTTTTTCCATCTCGAACCGGTTTCCCAATCCGTTAAGAATCGACGCAGGTTCAATCTGATCTTTTCCATACAGATGAAAGTACCCATAGACACCCTGTAGAAAATTCTTCGGACCGCTGATACCAGCTCTGGCAAACTGGGAACACACGAGTCCACTCTGAGAAACCCAACCCTGGATCACCCTCACCGCCAGAGAACCGTCGATATTGCTCTGAAAGCTTCCCCCGCTTCTATTGAAAGCCAGGGCCAGGGCGTTCCATGTTTCAGATTCGCTCAGCTCAAGTATTCTGCTTGCCGTCACCGTCGAGGCAAATACCGTACAAACGCCCGTGGGATCAAAACCGTCGTAGGTGGATTCGGTCAGATTCAGCCGGGCTGCGGTCTCAACCCCCAGGACAAGCGCGCTCAGAAAATCTTTTCCGCTGCATCCCCCTGCCAGCTCAGCGGCTGCAAAAGCGGTGGGCACCGCCGATGCACCGATGTGGATTCCCGGGGCCATGGCATCATCAAAATCGAGGGCCCTTGCCATAACGCTGTTGACGAATACGGCGTTCTGGGCGGGTATCCTTCCTCCATGGATGAAAATGGTGGCCTCTTGGCTCCCCCCCACCTCTCTGTAAAAATTGACTAGAGGCCCACATCCCTCGGCCCTGGAGCCTGCAACGGTCGTCCCGAGAACCGTCATGACCATGTTTCGGATTGTATCCAGGGGCCCCTTCGGTATGCCGTCAAGGTCTGTGTGGACGATGTAATTTACCAGTGCTTTCTCCACTTCCATCCCCTGTTTCCTCCTTTCTAATCCTGCCTCTGAGTCATTTCTTCTCCTCTTCAAGAAAATTCGGGGCTACGCCCCCTGATTGGCCTCCAGCCGTGAAGGATTTTTGGCGTGTTGAGGTGAAGCGTTCAGATATGTCGGAACGTGTCTGCATCGTCTCGGCCCTTGAACATAGATGAAAAAAATGCCATATATAAGATCTCTAAGCCCAAAATTCCATTATTCCATTACTCCAATACTCCAATATTCCAAGTTTGAGGGAAGCGAACTGAACTGTGGCTATGCAATTCTGTGACCTAAACTGCCGATATGCCAACTGGCCGAAGGATGAAGGGACCGACGGCTCTGGTAGCTGCCGCACCTTTCAGGCCGTCTTTTGCGAGAAAAAAGATCGTCTCGTCCACAAAAATGCCCCCTGCCCGGATAAAGAGATCACTCACCACGGAGACACAGAGGACACAGAGAGTCTTTAATTTTAGCTTTTCGCCAGAGGGCGGAAAGCTAAAATCAAACAGACTTGCCAGTGTCCTTCGAGTCTCCTCGGTCAGTCATTTTCTGTTTCGACCCAGCGGAATCGGCTTTACAATTCAACCTTTTCAAGATACTTGCTGATGGCGCCGTCATATTTGTGTGTAAGTTGGAAGACCTTCTTGGCTAGTCGAAACCTGGTCTGAATGGAAGTCGCTCCTCCCAGCTCCGCCATCTCTTCCAGAACCGCCTCGTAGTCCAACGGGTCCACAATGACTGCCACATCCCTGAAGTTCTTGGCCGAGGACCGAAGCATGGCCGGCCCTCCGATGTCGATGTTCTCAATGGCTTCTTCCAGGGTTACCCCCTCCTTTGCCACTGTCTTCTCAAACTGATAGAGGTTCACCACCAAAAGGTCTATGTTTTCTATATCGTGCTCCTTCATCATACGCACATGCTCTGGATTATCCCTGAGGCCGAGTAATCCGCCGTGTACCTTTGGATGAAGGGTCTTCACCCGGCCATCCAGCATCTCGGGAAAACCTGTGTACTCAGAGATGTCTGTAACAGAAAGGCCTCCCTCGCGAAGGACTCTTGCTGTACCGCCTGTGGACAATATCTGAACCCCAAATTTGGAGAGTGATTTGGCAAACTCCACCACACCAGCTTTATCCGTTACACTGATAATCGCCTTCTCAATCTTTTTCATCTCACGCCCTCCCAAGTCAATTTCTATTGGTTTATCCTCGAGAACAATCTATAATCCAAGCATTCTCCTTTATCAAGACAAGAGTTGAAAGCTGGCTATGATCACCAGAGATAACTACGAGCTCGTATATGAGGAACTTTTGGGGGAACTGGCAGATGTTGACTTGTCCAAGGTATCTGCAGACCTTGGTGTCGTATACCAGGGAGATCACCTTGAGATGAATTTCCTTGGCCGGTGTTACCGAATAAGTAATCAGGGGATATGGGAATTCAATGAGAAAGTACCAAACGTCGCCGTCAGAATCGTCTTGTGTCACTACGTACTTCAGGCAGGCCAGGGGGAGCTTACAGGGGAGTGGATGTCATATAGAGACTTCAAAGACTCTGCCTTTTTTATCTCTAATTTTCAGGCCAATGTGGAAGAACGGGTTGTCCAATACTTTGCCGGTCGAGCCAGCGACCTAGAGAAGGCAACCCGAGAACTGGATGGGAGACCTTTTGAGGGTTTCCAGACGGGTGATGTTTGCTATTACTTCCAAGCCCTCCCCAAAGTTCCTATGCTCCTTGTCTTTTATGACAGAGACGCGGAATTTCCGGCCAGTTGCAAGGTCCTTTTTGACAAATCAGCCCCCACATGGCTGGACATGGAATGCCTTGACGTGCTGGGCTGG
>JASFEQ010000229.1:0-7378 GCA_050124735.1 Desulfobacteraceae bacterium
AGGCCCCCCCTTTACCTGCATAGCCCTTTTCACGGTGGTAAGTGTATAACGCTTGACAGCAGACAACCCGGCTATAAATGGACCCTTGTATTCATTGACAAATTTAATGAAGTCTTCCTCTGTCACTTCATCTTTCAAGTTGTAAAGAATAAATTGTTTTGCCATAATCATGACCTCCTTTCTTGGTTTTAGGTTAGCAATGCAAGAGATTTCCTCTTTTCTCTTCCCGTTACGATTTCATGGCATCTGCCACGTACTCAAGACCCAGTTCAACGAGTTTTTCTTTTGTTGGAGCGCCCGTGTTGAGATCCCACCCTCTGTCCGTATAGTATTCATCCAGCATCTGATTGAGATCATCCTTGCTGATAACCTGGCCCTTGGATGCCCCGGCCTCTAATGGCTCGGTCATTAATCTCTCGGGTAGCCTGTCATCAGCGCGGGTAAATCCTTCCCGCACATTGAAGGCCCTGGCCAAATTATTCATCCGCTCACCCACCTTCCGAATCTCATCAGGGGTGTACTGGAGGCCAGTAACGGCCTCCATAAGGTCAGCTGTATTTTGGGCAGCGATCGCGGGGACGGCCATGTCCAAAAGGAATGCGCACATGGTGGAAGCATCACACGTGACCGAGCGAAGGTCTTGATTCCACTTGGTGAGCTTACCCTTCCCTTCTACAGCAAACCTGTCCACTTCATGGGGGATGGGGATGCCGAAGACTTCCTGGAAGGCGTAGCCTCGATTATGGTCTGCACCTGTATAGGCCGTTGCATAATTAAGCCCATGCGCCTTGGCGCCTCGAACATCATAACCGGGGAGTTCGAGTCCTTTTACGTGCATGGCAAACTTTTCTGAACCTTTTCCGATTTTCTCTGCCGCGATCTTGGTGCCATCTGTGAGGATATCGCCAATGCCTTCGCGGAAGGCCATCAGTCTCAGAAGCGTCACCATGGCCTCGTGATTCCCAAAATTGAGCTCAAGGCCTCCTGTCTCCTCCTTGCTCAGAATTCCCTTCTCATACAGCTCCATGGCAAAGGCAACCGTCACCCCTGCCGAGATCGTATCCAACCCCAGCTCATCGGATAGTCTATCCGCAGCAATGATTGCGTCGATATTATCCACTCCCGTCACACCCCCAAAGCTATAGTAGGTCTCGAATTCAGGACCCTCGGCCATGATCCCCGTATAGGGTTCTGTCTTAGCCATCCTCAGCTGAGTGCAACCCACCGGACACCCGTAGCAGTGTTCACTGCCCGTGTCCCGCGTCATCTGAACTTCCACCCCAATCTTATCCGCGGGTGCAAACGCACCCGTGGACGAGAAATTCTTACCCGGAAAGATCCCTATCTCGCAGGTATGATCCACCACCATGGGCGTGCCAAGTTTTGAGAAATGAGGATAAAGGACCTCGCTCTCTTTCATGGCCTTGGTAAATTCCCCTTTTGCGCTTTTCAGTTTCTCTTTGTCTGCTATGGATATCTTCCCACGCCCCCTAACCGCTATGGCCTTGAGATTCTTGGATCCCATGACAGCCCCCAGGCCTTTTCGCCCCGCGGCCCTCAGCTCATTAATAATACAGGCCATCTTGGACAGGTTTTCACCGGCGGGTCCGATGCAGGCGATCCTCACATTCTGGTCCTTCAGCTCGTTCTTGATGATCTGCTGGGTATCCGTGGTCTTCATTCCCCACACCTTCTTGGCGCTGCGGAACTTCACGTCACCTTTCTTGATCGAGACATAGGTGGGCTTTTCCGCCTTCCCCTCAACAATCAGGGCATCATACCCCGCAAATTTCAACTCCACAGGGAAATAACCCCCTGTAAGGGCCATACCGACCGCACCTGTAAGGGGCGATTTGGCTGTAACGGCCATCCTACTGGCACAGGGAACGGTGGTCCCCGAAAAGGGTCCGGAGGCAAAGATGAGTTTATTCTCAGGACCAAGGGGATCTGCACCCGCTGGGACCTCATCGTAGAGATACTTGATCCCAAATCCTGCGCCTCCGATGTAATCCTTGGCAGTTTCTAAAGGTAATTTTTCTTCTTTTGCCGTTTGATCCGTGAGATTGACCCTCAAAATTTTTCCCTTATATCCACCTTTGTACATCATCTACCCCCTTTCTAATTTCTTAATATGTTAGTGTTATTAGACCCCAATTAACCAATGCATTACATTGCCCTTCCAAAAGAGTCTGACTCCCGTATTAAAAGGGTGCTGATACTTTCCTCTCAATAGCAAATGCTTTCGACCAATACTGAATCATGCCTCCCGGCTGGAGGAGCTCGTGTCCCCTTCCGATCAAAAAGCCCAAAGCGGATTAAACATGTCCGTACATTCCACAAAGAATATGTGAGCTCATGCCGCCATCACAGGGGATATTCACGCCCCTTATCCAGCCACTGCCTTCGCTGCACAGGAAGGCGACAACTGGCGCAATATCTTCAGGTCGGCCAGGACGATCCATGGTTTTCATGTCCTCTTCGGCCCGTTCGCCAAGGGTTTCAAGAAAGTCCGGGAGGATCGGTGTTTCGACTGGGCCGGGGCTGACGCAATTTATCCGGATTCCACGGTCACGCCAGGCCCAGCGGTTCATCATGGTCCATACGATGAGGGTCTCTTTTGAGAAAAAATAGGAGCGCCCGCCCTCCTCCGTGACACCGTTCTCTTCGCAGAGTCTCTCCACCGCATTGAAATCCCTTAACGCGATCAGATTCTTAATTTGCGGGCCGGCCTCCGGCCAGCCGACCCCGGCAAGGGAGGCCATGTTTACGATGGAGGCAGGGTTGCTGAGCTTCTCGATCATCAACTCGGTAAAATGCCTGAGGCCGAGGAAATTGACCTTCAGCACCAGCACCCGATCCCTTGTGGGAGGCAGGCCGGCAATATTGCACAGCGCGTCAATGCCCTTCGGAATCGCCTTAACGGCCGCCTCAATGGAGGCGGGATCCGAAAGATCCGCTTTGATGTATTGATCAACGTTCCCTTTTGGCTCGTTGATATCAACGCCGATCACCGTCGCGCCCTGTGCCTTAATCACCTTCGCGGATTCGGCGCCGATGCCTGATGCTGCTCCCGTTATGACAATTTTCTTTTTTTCCAGAGGCATAACTTCTTCCTTTTCGTTTCTCTTGCGGGTTTTAGCTTGTTCCTTTTAGGTTCCCGCATTGAAGACCAGGCGATCTAATTTGCTATATATCCAAGACGCTTGAAAATATCAATCCCTGTCAACCTCCACCCACAGGAGGTAGTATCAGGATTTCATCTCCCTCTTTAAGCACTGTTTCCAATCTATTGAGGAAGGCTATGTCCTGCCCGTTAACCATTAGTCGAATGTGTGGAAGGGGACTGGTACTGTTGCGTTCGAACAAACGGGATCTTAACTCGTCCCCCCAGGTATCAACCATGGTGACAAGAAGTTTTTGTAGGGTGCTTTCCTTGGGGACAGATATTTCCACCTCTCTTTTGCCGAGAATTCTTTTCAGATCTAATATGGTCCGTATTTTGACTGTGATCAAATCCGGTCCTTTTTGCCCGAGCTTTTAGGCCCGAACGGGAAAACAGTGCTTCTCTCCAGGCAACCATCGACTACTGATAAGGGAAACCCACTTTGGCTCACCGAATTTCGAGCCTATGAAGCCTACTCATTTGCTCTATTTCATGGCGACCATTACCGCCGCCATATTCGCCTTCCTCCCAATCCTCAAACAATCTTCGGTCAGCATGGTTCGGCCTATCGTTCACAAGAACGATGAGAGAATTCAGGTTTTCAGCCAAATATAGCGCCCTCTCAAGGTTGCCTGTGAGGATTCCACCACACAGGGCCCCTAATTGGAGATATTGGCCACTGCCAAAGCCTCCAAATCGTCTCTTACTGTTATAATGGACGCCACAGGCCCGCAGGTCAGCCCCCGAAAACTAACATTTATTCAGTGACATTAGCTAGCACAGTAGGCTTATAAAAGCGACCATTAAAACTTCCTCCAGCCAGGAGCCTCGATCCCCTCGCTACCGCATCGTTCATCTGAGCTTGACCTTTCTTTCTTGGATTGAAAAGGGGGCCGTTGCTATGTTAGGTTGACGGGGTGGACATGACAAAGGATTTATGGATTGCAGATCTTATTATGGAGGATAAATTAGATGACAAAGAAATCTTTGACCTTGCTCGGCGCGGTACTGTTATTAGGGTGCTTGGTTTTGGGTTTTAGCAGCGCTGCATTCGCCGAAGATGACGTCTACAGGTCCCTTCTCAAGACAGGCGGCGCACTGGCGGCCATATTGGGGATCATTGGTATAGCCGTCGCCGGATATTCTGCAGGCAAGAGTTATGACAGCCATACCGGCTGGGAAAGACACAACCATGGAGCAGGACAGTTTTACAACCGCAAGCCCTTTTTAAAAGACCGGCCCACATATGGTGTGACCGACGAAACGATTCGCCTGAAATGGGAGGAAAGTTGGTTTAACCGCCTTACGACGATTAGAAATCTCCTCCATCCGCCTGATGGTGGTGAGCCGAAATGGACCCCTTCAATGGGGATTGAAACGCTTCCTGAGCCACTGAAGACGTTTTTCATGACACAGCCGGAAAGGTATAAATTAACGCTAAAAGCTATTGAACTTGAGAAGCAGCAAAAGGCCAACTGGGAGAATTTCAAGGTCCAATTTGCCATTGCGGATGCCTGGTCAAACGCACACGGCTCCGCTTTCCAGGATCACACCGGGGAATTCGACCCTAACCGATTCTTTCCGCCCGAGCCGAAGGGACCGCCAGAGGAATGGGACTTTCGAGGCATTCGCAGGGACAAGCCTCTCCCATTCAAAAGTCCCAGGCATGCCTCTCAGTTCATCAAGAAGATCGCTCACACCTTTGGCGCCACGCTGGTGGGGATCACAAAACTGAATCCTGACTGGTGTTACCAGGGGTTTTTGCGCGGTGTGGGACCTGGCCAATGGGACATGCCTGCCCACTGGGAATATGCCATTGTAACGGTTACGCCTCATGAATGGGATTCGTTTTATGTCAACCCCACCTACGGGACTTCGTACGATGCCTATTCTAGAGAACGATTTATGACAGGGAAATTGGAAACATTCATTCAGGAGTTGGGTTACCCGGCAAGATCACATGTGCCACCGCGGTTCTATGACATGGTCACGCCGCCCGTGGCCATCGACGCCGGTCTGGGGGAGGAGGGCCGGCATGGCCTCCTGATCACGCCGGAGTTGGGTGCCAACTCGCGTCTGGCGGTTGTTACAACCAATTTACCCATGGAGGTGGATAAACCCATTGATCTCGGCATCATGGATTTCTGCAAAAAATGTAAGATTTGCGCCGAGAAATGCCCCAGCGGTGCGATCAGTCACAAAGACGATATGGAATTGGTACGCGGATACAAGCGATGGGTTATCAGAGATGAACTCTGTTTCCACACATGGGCGAGTGTGGCCACGAGCCGTGCCAGGGGGTGTCGGATATGCCTGGCGGTTTGCCCCTATAGCCGCAAAAACAATTGGGTCCATGCGCTTTCCCGTTATGTAGACCCCCGAGATCCCACAGGCATTGCAGCCAGCCTGCTCTTATGGGGACAGAAAAATCTATTCAAGTATCCGAAAGCCAACGATTTTATGCCCCCACCTACGGGAAAAAATGCCACCTATCATGAACCACCCGATTGGCTTCAGACCGATAAGTGGTTTGATGTCCCCAAGACCTGGTAGAAAGGAGCGAATAATGCTTTTGTATTCAACAATTGCGCGACCCCTATTTTGGATTGTGATGGGATTGATCTATGCCTTGATGATTGCGGCTGCGCCCTTGTGGGCCAAGGATCTCGGCCTGCAGATGAATTGGTGGAAGTGGTTGCTGACAGCCGTATGGTATGGCCTTCTGAGCATCAGTATCGCTGCCAGTTTCACGCTTATGGGAGAAAAGGAACCCCGGGCTGGTCAATACTCCTTGGGGCTTACATTGGTCATTATGATTATCCTGGGCGCGGGTTTATGGTCTTTGTTGTAAGGCACAAAAAAGCTTTTTGATCCAAGCCTGGAGAAAGTAATTGGGGCTGAGTCTTGTGCTTCATCCACCATTGACACACAGGGTCATATCAGCCTATAGTTCCTTTTCGAAAAAGGAATCCTCATCAATTCGCATCATTAATTAATGCTTGCCTAGAAAAGGGAGAAGATAGAATGCAAACAGAGGCAGAATTGAAGGCCCAGGCTACATATGAAAAGATGTGTGAGGATGCTCGTAAAGTCAATTACCAATTGGAAGCAATGATTGAATATGAGTCAAAACTCCCCCAGATAACACCTGATATGGCATTCTGGTGGTGGGACAATATGGGCCCCATTGAGAGATACCGTTTGTGGAGCCCTGATCATCTCAACTTTGAATGGGAAATAGACACGGCAGAAAACGGGCGTGTAGGTGCAATACACAGTGTTACTGAATATGTTGGGGGAATTGCGGTGTTTCTCCGTCTGCGATATGAAAGGCCCGAAGACTATCCCGGCACTCGAAAATACGAGCATGCCATCGTCGAAAGCTCTTTGACCAGTGACGACCGTATCATGGGATGGATTCTCCATGAGTTTGATGAGGTGGGTGACGGGCTCGTTATGAGAAATGTTTTCCATTTGCCCGTGGGGACACCGCGCGAAATCGTCGACGGTATCATTGAGCATTCAAATAAAGAAATGGAGACCCTGCCTAAATTCCTGCCCGAACTCTATGGGAAGTATGTAAAAGGAGAGTAGGCAAGAATGAGGTGAAAAAAGGTATTATCGCCACATCTCCAACATCCCCGTAATTATTGGTATCTGCCATATTCTTTCGTAAACTCAAACCAAACCTTCACCAGTTCGGGGTTCGCCTCATCCATGGCGCTTCTTGGTCCCATGATGTAGCCGCCGTCCTTACCCACCACATCAATAAGTTCTTTAGCCCTTGCCTTCACTTTCTCGGGCGTCCCTGTCTGCAATACGGAGAGGGGCATAAACCCTGACATACACATGGTGTCACCAATGATTTCCTTAGCCTTGTAAATATCAGTTCTATCGAAAAATCCGAGAATCTTCCCTTTCGGTAAATCAGCCAGATACTCCAAACGGTCGGTGTAAATCCCCTCAAAAAACGGGCAAGGCGTCAATCCCTCATCTATGAGGACCAGAATGAGCTTTTTTAAACTGGGCCAATAGAAGGTCTCAAAATGTTCCAGGGACATGAAACCATCAGATCCCTTGTGAAGCGGGATAAAAACGCCTGGGCACCCGCTCGTTTTGGCTTGTTCCAAGGCTCCTCCAATCATCAACGGTGTCACCTTGTCAATGGCTGCAAGAAGCTTATCCGGACATCGGTACATGTCCAGGAGTATGCCA
>JASFEQ010000230.1:0-7345 GCA_050124735.1 Desulfobacteraceae bacterium
ATTGACGGTCTCTGTGGCGTTGGCGAATGTCATCTGGCCAGAGGCGGAGAGGTAATCGCTGTCTGGTGTGGCCGTGCCACCCCCTGTGGCATAGTCTACCTGTACGGTGCCAACGACGCCATGGGTGGGATCCACGTTGGCAAGTCCCAAGGTAAATGTCACTGTATTGTCTGTACCCTCTTCTGCGGGGGAAGGCGCCACGCTCTGAATAGAGACGTCATAAGTGTCAGCATCGTCCTGGATCGTCGCCGTCTCCGATCCATTGGTAATGGAGCCGGCTTGGGGACCTGCAAAATTGCTCAACGTGAAGTCAAATGTTTCGTCATTTTCAACCAGAGCGTCAGGATTTATGGTCACATCCACCGTCTCGATGGCGTTGTTAAACGTCAGAGTTGCCGCGGGTGAGACGGAGACATAGTCAAGGCCACCGGTAGCGTTGTTGTCAATGGTTTCGTAATCTACTGTGATGGGACCAAGGATGCCGTAAGCTGGGTCCACGTTCGTGAGGGCCAGGGTGAACGTGACTGTGTTATCTGTCCCTTCGGTTGCGGGGAAGGGTGTCACGCTTTGAATCAAGAGGTCATAGGTGTCGTCGTCCTGGATCGTGCCGACCCCCTGGTTATCACCAATTGTGGCATTGGCATTAGGGCTACTCAGATTGACGAAAAAGCCTTCCTGATTCTCCACAAGGTCGTCATCGCTGAGAGGCACATCAATGGTGCCGCTTACATTGCCGGCGGTTATGGTGAGAACGCCGCTTGTTTGACTATAGTCGCCTGGCTGCAAGGCCGTATCATCGGCCGTGTCGTATTGGACAGTGACATCACCAGAAGAGGCCGCGCTAAGGGATACCGTAAACTGGGCAACGCCGTCACCCTCATTAACCGAAATATCGTTGATGGTGAGGACTGCCTGAGTCGTTAGATTCACCGTCACCGTGGCAGGGGCAGCATCCCCATTCACATCGGAGATGGTAATAGTCGCGGAATAGTTGCCCGGGGTGAGCGCTGCTGTGTTGTAGGAGACCGTAAGGGTTGCAGAGGCACCGCTGGCCAATGTGCCCGCATTGGGCGTAACAGAAGCGATCCATCCGCCGGAGTCTTCGCTGATGGAGTAGTTTAAATGCGCAGGATTTATGGCTGCACCATTGTCATTGGTCAAGTCAAAGGTCTGATCAGAGGCATTGTTGCCCGCCACCACCACGGGGGTCAATGTGGCCGGGTTCACTGAAATGATCGGCTTGCCTTGAACCGTAATGTAGTTGGCTTTGGTCTCGGCGTCCGGTAAACCACCCCCATCTGCCACAGTCAGTTCGACCGAATAGATCCCTGGCACATTGTAGACATAGGATGGATTTTGCAGAGTACTGTCTTCGGTGCCGTTGTTATCAAAATCCCAGCTCCAGCCAACAAGATCATTTTCAGGATCGGTCGACAGATCTGTAAAATTTACCGAATTTCCTTCTACAATGGTTAGCGGCAAGCCCGAAAAATCAGCGACAGGAACTTCGTTGATGTCGTTCAGGGTTATAGTTATGGTGGCCGTGTCAGACACGTTAGGTAAGCCGTCGTCAGTGAGCTGCACGTCTAGGGTGAAGCTCGGGGTCGTCTCAAAGTCAAGCTGATTGGAATCCGCGACCGTAATCTCACCCGTACCTGCATTGAGATTAAAGGCAGTTTGGCCTGTACCGCCCATTACCGTATAAGTCAAAGTCTGAGAGGGCACATCCTCATCACTCGCCGCCACGGTCCCTACAACTGTGCCATTGACTGAGTTCTCATCCACGTTGAAGCTCTGGTCATTGACGACCGGGGCATCATTGATATCATTTACCGTGATGGTAAACTGCTCTTGGAAAGTCCCCCCGTTACCATCATCTGTCTGCACCCGGATGTTGTAACTATTCTTGGTCTCGTAATCAAAGACCGCATTGGTCTGAAGCTGGTTTCCCGCACCAGGAATGGAAAACGATGCGTTATCATCATCCCCGGGACCGGCAACCAGACTGTAACTGTGTGTATCACTAGTATCCACGTCAATGGTTGAAAAGTTCCCTATAACCGTACCCGCAGCACTATTTTCATCGACATTTGTGCTATCCAGGCTGAGACCCGTCGGTTCATCATTTACGCCGGTCACTTCTATGGTAACCGTCGCGGTGTCAGTTGATGGATCCCCATCTTGAGCCATATAATCGAAAGTATCATTAGTCGTTTCGCCTTGCGCCAGGGATTGCAATGAGGCTGATCCTGTCGGATCGTAGGTATAAGTACCATCGGCATTGACCGTTACGCTTGCGGCCTCTGCGCTGAGAGGATCATTGGATATAACCTGCAATAACCCATTTCCACTGTCATTGATGAGCACGCCATTCAGGAAGAACGTCACATTCAATACGCTGTCCGCATCCGTGATTCCCGTGTCATCCACAGCGTTCATCACGGCAAAGGCAGGCTGGGCCGACAGGCAGATTATGGCCACAGCCGCTACGAATATGGCTAATATCCTGAATTTTTCGATTTTCATCCTTGGGAAACCTGATTCCCTCTCCTCTTTGTGATGCCTGTTATGAGGTCCCATGGTCTCTTCTCCCCTTCTCTTCAACCACTTTCACCTCGAGGGGTCCTATGGCAGGACAGTATATTATTCACGCAATAATTACTCCTCGATAAGGATCTGATAGATTCTGTGTCCTTGAACATTTATCATGATCTTCTGGCCAACCCGAATATTCCCTAAAACCATATCCTCCCTCTGCCATATGCCAGGATGGGATAGATAGAGCCTCTCGATTCTCACGTCTCCAGGCATAAGGGTATATTTCTCGTTGTTCACCTCGATATGCCGGTATTTTTCCACCCAGGGGCCTTTAGTCACCGTACCGCTTACCCAGACGGTCATGGCAAAAGCGACGCCTGAGAAGGCCAGCAAGAGCAGCCCTATCAGCGTTATGACAAGCAGTCTTTTTCTCTCAATAGTCACTTTCATGCTCCCTTATCTGAGACCTTTGAAAAACGCCCTCTTTTGCCCAATCTCTACGTCAGACTCAGATTTTAATCCTCGAAATACTTGTCGTGTATTCCTGTGGTTAAAATCTTCGCCTTCCTTGAGCTTGAACAAAATTGAACATTTTTCAAAGGTCTCTATCTATTTGGCCTTTGGGCCTACTTTATAGTACCTGGAGGCGACCCGAACGTTGCCTCCTTTAACGTCCACGAGATAGTCGTACCGGCTAAAATGGATAATGGAATAACCGGCCGGAGGATTAAAAAAACCCAGATAGTCGACGCTGAATTCGTAAGGATCTCCCAGCACCTCATGTGCAGGTCCCGGCAGGCCCATGTCCATATGGGTAGCCAGCGTCATGGGAATTTCGATATCAGGTACCGGATAATTGCCCCTTCCAAGTTCAGCCGCTTCCCTGTGCAAGCCCCCTTCGGAGACATAGAAATCCTGTTTGTATGGGACCACGTTTGCGGCGATCCTGATGTCTGTGGAGGACGTCCGGGAGACGGCAATGCCTATAAGTGTGAGCACCACAAGCATCATCAAGGCGATGACCGTTATGCTCCCATTCTCATGTCGCTCTCGTATAACAGTCTGGGTCATGATGTTTCTCCGGATACTTACCTCAATTCGTGTTACCAGCCCTAAAAACGTATAACCAATAACCATTAACAAATAATCCCTGATCGAGTTTGGACTCGATTAGGGTTTACTGTGGGATAAGGCAAGAACTCAGGGATATGGTGTGAGTATTCTCTCCCCAGGTGACCACTACCGTGACGGTCTTCATCTGCGGATCCGTAGAGTCGGCAATATTCCATATCCTGCGGTATTCTCCACCTGCGACCACCTGCCCCGCCGCATTGACGGTTTCCTGGAAATCCACAGTGGTTATGGAGTCCAGATTGCCGTTGTTTGCTGCTGTGGTGTCAACAAGGTCACCATGGTCGTAATTCTTGCCCATGAGATCTTCCATTTTGTCCTCGGCGAGACAGAGACCTGTCGTCGTATTGTCGCTAAAGTAATTCCCCCTTATGGCCGAAACTTGCATAGAGGCCACGCCCAAAAGGCCTATGGTCAAGATGGAAACCGCGATTAAGACCTCAATCAGGGTAAAGCCTGACTGCACGAGAGGCCTTTTTCTTGCTCGTCTTGTGGGGGGATGCTTTACTGCAAATATGGCTGCTCTCTTTCTCATAGCCCTATATTTCTCGTTTTTATCAATGCCTTTAAGAGCCTACGCCTGTAACCGTCACCAGGGGTCACATTCATGCCACCGATATTGTATGTGTTAGGATCCGTGTATCCCCTGATGATATTGCGCGTTCTTCCCAGCAGATAAATCTCTACGGCCCTCACGTCCCTCTCATTGAAGCCTGAATCCACTTCGCTCCCGTCATCGAGCAGGTATCGGAATTGAAGATTGTCGATATCCTCTGCCATGACCTGTGCTTCTTCATTGTTCCCCAGATTTCGCCTCATGAGGGTGGGATGCTCAGGGTCGGCGTCACTCACATAGTAGATAATGACATCTGCCCTAAATATCCAATCGTCTTCAGTATAGCTCTCCACAAGTGACTTGGAGAGATTGATCATCCCGGTACTGTTCATTACCTGGAAGAATTCGGCCCTGGACAGATCGTTCTTTACCAGGAGGGCGTACTTATCTTGTGTGAGATTGCCCGCATCACGCAGTGTGCTGCTTGCCGTGGTCATACTGGCTGCTTCACCAAGGGCAATTTGCCTGCCGTTTTCCATACTCGCTTTGACGATCACAATGAGATCCGTGTTGTCCTTAATGTCATCCCCCACAGCACTGATGTTATCGCGGGCATAGATGATTGGACGCATAGACTCATCAACACCCATGTCATCCCAATTCATGGTAATGATGGAAGTCTCAAAATTGGTGTAGTACCCGGCCATCTGTATGTCCCGGGAGATCAGTTGCATGGCCCCCCTCACGTTCTGCTGGGTCATGGCGACCTGGGTCTGCACCACATAAGAGTCTTGCTGGGATTTGAACGCAGAGAAAATGGCGGCCAATACCACGGTGGCAATGGCCATGGCAACCAGGAGTTCTACGAGTGTAAACCCTTGATTTTTAGCCTTTTTCCGTTTCATTCCTCTTTCTACTCCCAGGAAGCTGAAGATGGATCCCATCTTCTAAGCAAGATGCTGCCAGTTGCCATGACAGCCACAACATATGAGGTGTTCTTATTGTTTCGCAAGTAGACCTCTCCTGCGGAATTAAACTGTCTGTTGATCATGCCGCGTGAATTAAAGACAACTGTATCATCACCGTCGTTGCCACCGTTGTTATCGTCAAGAGTGATGTTGTTATCAAACCCTCTCCCTGCATCCAGGGGATTAGAACCCGTTGCACGTCCATATCCAATGTTTCCATTCTTGTCGTAACTGAGGAAGTCCATTGTTCTTCGGACCACATTGTCCCCAGTCGCGTAGTAGTCTTTGTCTGCACCTCCACTGATAACCTGGTATGTTCCAGCCCCAGCGTTGAAAACGACGGCACAGTCAGCATTCTCTTTGACAGCCTCCAACTTCGCCCACTGCAGGTTCGAATACAGATCTGTGGCTGCACTTCTCAGTTTGTAATTGGGATACCAACGTGAGAAGGCAGGGATTGCGATTGAGGCCAAAATTACAAGTATGATAATGGTCACCAGGAGCTCAATGAGGGTAAAACCTTCTTTCCTCAACATCTTCCACCCATGGATCGTTTTTCCTTTGATCTGCAAAAGGGGTGCCAATAGGCCGAATGTTGGCAGAAGGAATCATCATATTCGTGGTTTGAGGGAGTTGGCTGAGATAGATATCTTTCCAAGCCATTGAATTTTCATTCGTTTTTTTCTGAGTCCCAACTCCTGCGCCGCGTTGGAGGAAAACCCACGAAAGAGCGCTCAAGAGGTTTCTTGACACGCTACGCCTACTGGCTATCCATATCTTTACAGAAAGGGGAGGCTATAAAAGGTTGATTGTTCGTAACTAGCAAGAATTTATGGGGATTCTGGCCACCACCAAAATTGTCAAATCATTTATCAACTGTTAAATAACTTTACACCCGGGTTGTCGTAGTTAAGTTATCGGAATTCCAGAAAAATGTCAATGCCTTCCCTGCCCACCTTTTTTCGCGTCCTATACAGTCCCAGCGGGCCCGCCAAGGCACTTGGTGCCCCCGAGGTCACCACCTCTTTTTTAATGGTTCTTTTCATCCTTGGAATTTGGCTCACACCCCAAGATCTTGTCCAGAGGAGGTACGAGAATGTCGAAGAACCGGTTTCTGAGAGGCTGGTGGAAAATGTCCATATGCAAGGCTTCCGAAATCCCGAGGAATGAGGCGTACATAGAAGTACGCCGCAGTGACGAGGGATGAGGGTAACGCAGCAGATGGGCGTTTTCCGACAGCTTCTACGCCAAGTTGGAACCCCGGAGGTGACTGATCTTTTACAAGGAGGGCCTGGCCGCCACGGCGACCATTTTCCAGAGACCCGATGGCGCAAGGATTCTCTACCTCAACGGAAGTCCTGAAGTGAGGACCTTCAAGCTGATGGGGGCCCTGCCTACCCTGCTCCACGAAAACCCCAGAAGGGCCCTCACTGAGACCTTTGAAAAATGTTCAATTTCCATCAGCCTCCAAGAAACTGGTTTTTCGACATTTTCATTAGCGTTATGCCCCTAAACTTCTTTGCATAATTAAGGTCGTACACGCAGGGTCATTGCGACCCCCGATTCAGTCGGGGGGAAGCAATCTCTTCTTGCGTAGGTTTGCGTGTGTGCTAGCCTTTGTGAGATTGCGGAGCCTGTTCCGAGCCAGGTATTAGCTAAAAACCACACCAAGAAAAAATGAGATTGCCTTTCGGCCGTGAGCGCAAGCCCGACTGCTCGAGACCGAACGGCTTCGCCCCTGACTCTATGAGGGCTCGCAATGACGGGCGAGGAATCTCACTCCTCGCAATGACCTTGTTATTCTTCTGTATTATTCAAGTTATTTTTGGGACACGACGCTAGTTCCCCATAACAAAATCCTTGTCATATAAAGCCTCGCCAACATATACACCCCTCCTCTTCACCCCTTTGTTTACAAGTCTTGCTCTTTTTCGCCAGAATGCCCCGTGGCTTGTCACGGGGAGGCTTCACTGGAAGTGTAAAGTTTTTTTACGGCCGATCAAATTCTTTACAGTCTCCGCGTCAACCCCACCTGCCGGTTCAGGACAAAACCCTTTTCATATCAGCAGGATGCACGGGATCCGACCCTCATGGCATAGCTTTTGCTTCGAAAAGCGTGCGGTCATTCGTATTCGTGGCCACTTTTTTTAAG
>JASFEQ010000231.1:0-7306 GCA_050124735.1 Desulfobacteraceae bacterium
CCCTCAAGGAACTTAGGAAGCCTAACCGAAAAATGCTAAGCACTAAATCTAGGATTTTTTGGTAGCTATTTGAATCCAGCTATTTCTTAGCATAGAGACAAGCTACAATAGCTATCAGTAGTTATGAGAAACTGAAACACAGCATCCACTAAAGCCCTAGCTTTGTCTTTTTTCCCGTATCGCCCTTTTTCTTTTTCAGAACTAATACGATTTATCCTTTCTTCTTGGTACGAAAAATAGTATGAAGGCAGCAACTAAGATACGTTGTACACGCAACAAACAATTTTTCATAAATATCTTAAGATGCTTGTGAACGAAAACCACACAACAAAAATATCAGAAGAACTAAAACTTAAATATAGTCAGGTCCAGTCTGTCTATGCACTCCTTGAACAGGATGCAACAATACCCTTTATAGCCCGATACCGAAAGGAAGCAACCGGAGGTCTTGATGAAGTCGCGGTAATCTCAATACGGGACAGACTGCTTCAGCTTAAAGAGCTTGATTCGCGCCGGGAAACGATCCTAAAATCGCTTGGGGAGCATGGCCATCTTACTGATGAGTTAAAGAAGAAAGTGACAGAGGCTGAAACCCTTTCGGTTTTAGAGGATATCTACCTGCCGTACAGGCCCAAGCGCCGCATAAAAGCAACCATAGCAAAGGAAAAGGGGCTTGAACCGCTTGCTCTCCTTATTTTTGATCAAAAGGGTATAGATCCGCCAGCAGAAGGGGCTGCATTTGTAGATCCTGAAAAAGGGGTCGAATCGATTGATCAAGCACTTGCAGGGGCACGGGATATTATCGCCGAAATAATAAACGAAGACCAAAATGCACGTGCCAGACTCCGTGATTTATTCGCTGCAAAAGGTATGTTTATCAGCAAGGTTGCATCAAATATGGAGGAAGCAGGTTCAAAATACAGGGACTATTTTGACTGGAAAGAACTTGCTGCCGATGCACCGTCTCACCGTATACTCGCAATGCGTCGGGGGGAAAAAGAAGGTATATTGAATCTAAGCATTGTTCCTGACGAAGAAGAAGCGGTTGAAATACTCGAATCTCTGTTTGTAAATGGAGATACCGATGATTCAAAACAGGTTAAGATAGCAATTAAAGATTCCTACAAAAGACTCCTTTCCAGATCAATGGAGACTGAACTCAGGATTGCAACAAAGGAGAAGGCTGAAGCCAAAGCAATACAGGTCTTTGCGGAAAACCTGCGACAGGTCCTTTTAACTTCACCCCTTGGCCCAAAAAAGACTATGGCTATAGATCCCGGATTCAGGACCGGGTGCAAAGTGGTATGTCTCGACCAGCAGGGTAATCTCCTACATCATGATACTTTTTATCTGCACATGTCTGAAAGAAAAGAGACCGAAGCTGTCGGGCTTATAAAAAACCTGTACGAAAAATTTGAGATAGAGGCTGTTGCAATAGGAAACGGAACCGCTGGAAGAGAGACCGAGGCTTACATTAAAAACCTTCCCTTTTTGCAAGGCATCCAGATATTTATGGTCAACGAAAGTGGTGCGTCAATATATTCGGCATCAGAGAGCGCAAGAGAAGAGTTCCCGGATCTTGATGTTACATTCAGGGGTGCTGTTTCAATAGGGAGACGCCTGATGGATCCGCTCTCCGAACTCGTAAAAATAGATCCAAAATCGATTGGAGTCGGCCAGTACCAGCACGATGTGGACCAATCAGCCTTAAAAGCAGCGCTTGACGATGTGGTTACAAGCTGCGTCAACATGGTAGGGGTCGATATCAACAGCGCAAGTATTCAACTTCTCACCTATGTTTCGGGTTTAGGACCTCAACTGGCAAAAAATATCGTGGCATACAGAAATGAAAACGGACCTTTTAGTTCCAGAAAAGAGCTTAAAAAAGTTCCGCGCCTCGGCCCAAAAGCGTTTGAGCAATCAGCGGGTTTTCTCAGAATAAACAACGTCGAGAATCCACTCGATGCAAGCGCAGTACATCCTGAATCGTATAATATTGTGGAAAAGATGGCGGCAGATCTTGATTGCACTGTTGCAGATCTGATGAAGGAGAGCAAACTTCGGGAAAAAATCGATGTCTCACATTATGTCACTGATACTGTGGGCCTCCCCACCTTGCAGGATATCATTGACGAACTGGCAAAGCCAGGACGTGATCCGAGAAAAGAGATAGAGGTATTTGCCTTTGAAAGCGGTATAGAAAAGATAGAAGACGTAAAATCCGGAATGAAGCTTCCGGGTATAGTGAGCAATGTTACCGCTTTCGGAGCCTTTGTCGATATAGGGGTTCATCAGGACGGGCTGGTTCATATAAGTGAGTTGTCGGACACCTATGTAAAGGACCCTGCCGCAGTTGTAAAGGTAAACCAGAAGGTATCGGTAACAGTCATCGATGTTGATCTTGCACGAAACAGGATCTCCCTTTCCATGAAAACCAACGGCAACAGGGAGAAACCAAAAAAGAAAAAATCATCGGGGAAAAAGGCGCAGCAGATTAAGGCGAAACCAGCAGATAAGAATAAACCCTAAATTTTCACTAGAGAGGTATGCGAAAACGCTCTCTTTGAAAAAGCAAGCCGTTTGAGAACGCTGTATAGGTACACTTCGCAAGGCAGGGCTGAATTGAAGGAAGACTAGCTACAGCATCTTGTGGTTCCTTTCTAAATCCCAATAGTGAAGGTTGCCATAATGTGCAATTTCACCAAATTGCATAATCTGCTAATCTAGCCGTCTAAAGCGTGTTTTCTTATCTGATGCAACACCGTGTCGCCTCAAGGGGCGCAGGGAGGCTAACCGACAAAAGGCATTACCGTAACCCAAGATTTGGCTATGGGTACGAACTCACGAGAGTATTTACCCTCAGAATGGATAGTTGCCAGATCATATCCTAGCCACTGCATATAAGTTCACTTGGAAAAGGAATTGCCCGAGTCTTTAAGAGCAATCACGGCTCTCATGGCTTTCTATACATTCAGGTATTTTCCCCTTGAGATATAACCACGTCATCTTGATTCTTCACAGCCCATGACCAAGTAACAAACACTCTGTCCCCCTTTGATGCTTCCTTTTTGTTGAGTATCTCTCCTTCGACCCTAAACCTATCATAAGGGTAAAGCGGAGTGAGGACTTTCATATTGTTTGTTCCCACATGAATATGCCCTTCGAGCTGTTCTCCTAGCAACCCGAATACCAGGGCAAAAATGAAGGAGCCTGGCACCACCCTTCCCTTGAAGCCTAATTCCTTAGCCGTTTCATCATTCAAAAAAGCATCTAGTCTTAATCCGGCAATAGTGCAGAACATGTCTAGCTCTGTTCCAGTTACAATTCTCGTATCGCCCTCGTATTTATCACCTACATTTAGGTCTCCTATCGCTTTCCTTGACATGATATCCTCCTTTTATTAAACCTCTCAATCTTCCAGAGGTCATAAAATACTGCCTTTTAAAAACCTCTATTGATTCAAGTTCACTTAAGTCCTACATCTATTGCACCGCATAGCGGCTCTGAAAAGTCGGAGAAACTCAGATTCTGATAGTTGAAATACCTGATTTTGAGCTAAGGAATTGGATGAGGGCAATAAAAAAGACAGAGGCAAAAATGACTCTGCCCTTTTTATTTGGCATTGGCATAGTTATAGCCAACGACTTTATTGCTGGCCTTGAGCAGCAAGCTTTACAGCTTCTTCCGAGTCCATTACTGGAATCATTTCCAAATACCCTATATCAGTCCAAGGAAGAGCGCCTGCAAGAGCGAGTTTGGCATCCGGTATGTCAATAAGCCTAAATGACCGACCACCACCGAGTTCAACCCATTCCCCAATGGCTTTTACGCCTTCGGGAAGAGCAGATCCTTGCATCCGTCTTTTAATAATTTCATTCCTTTGCTCTGGTTCCCAAGTGAATATACTCATGAAAAGCATTTTCTACCTCCTTATTTGCGAGTCATTTGGAAAACCTTAACCTGTGGATTCCAAGTTTAGCGTTTTAGGAAAAGGGTGCTGTTGGATGTGATCTCATAGCTCCAAACAGAACATCCAAAGTCCTGTCAGGAGCAACGTCAGCCCATTTTGATTGGTCTTTCCATGAGGAACCTCTATTCCGACTTAGAGGTTAATAGATGGAAGGAAAAAACTAATTAAAACAACTACAATACGGTTTCTAAGTCAAGGAGAATCAGTTTTAAGGATCATAGAACTTGGCTTTTAGGGCACGAGGGGAGGCCAGTAGAGTCGAAGATGGGCGCTGTGGCATATAGATCTGTTTCCCATCCCCGCTCATCAAACCGGACGTGCGGAACTACCGCCGCACCAAATAGTAGAACAGATCTTCGAAACCTTTTGGGGAGGGCCAGTGCCTTAATTCGTTTGTAAAAGACTGGAAAATTCTTTTTCTGTTACTTGAGTCAAATCGTCAAAGAGAAGCGCTGAAGATGTGACTGAAGCTAGGGCTTCACGGGAGTTAGTCGTGGCGAACGCAATACAAGGCATTCCAGCCTTGTAAGCCGCTTCCACGCCCGCCGGGGCATCTTCAACAACAACGCAACGCTCAGGAGACAGCCCAAGCGTTTCGGCTGCTCTCAAAAACAGAGTCGGCTCCGGTTTGATGGCGGACAGTTCTTCGCCAGAAAGGACTGCCTGAAAGCGTTGCCGGATTCCAAGTATGCCTAGCACTAGCTCCACGTTGGCCTTTGGCGTGTAGGAGGTAATGACTTGTAGCCAGCCCGCCCCTTCAAGTTCCACCAGAAGAGGTAGGGCGCCAGGCATGGGACGAACCAGCCATTGGGCCTCCATCCGAAAAATCTCTTCTTTACGGTCCGTGATGCTCTCCAACTCTTTTGGCTCTGGCGGCCTGCCCAACAATTGGGCCAACATATCCCGGTTATTCATTCCAAAGAGGCCGTCAAAGGTGGGCCGGTCAAGGGGAATCTCCTTTTCAGCAAGTGCCGTGACCCAGCAGCGAAAGTGCGCCTCAGCCGTGTCGGCCAATACGCCATCCAAATTCCAAATAACGCCTTTGCTCATCACTGAGTCTCCCATATATCGGATAATGGTGGTTCGGTTGGATTAAATGGTGGGCAAGTAGAGGGGCAACCTCACAACCCGAAGTAGGCCTCTTTCACATCCGGGTTTTCCAAAAGCTCGGCACCGCTCCCTTCTGCAACCAATCCTCCATTCTCAAGCACATAGCCATATTCTATGATGGGAAGGACGGGCCGGGCATATTGCTCAGAAACCAATACGGTGATCCCCGTCTCCTTATTAATATCCCTGACCGCCTGCGCAAGTCTTATCTCTATGATCGGGGCAAGGCCAAGGAGGGGTTCATCAAGGAGCAGAAGCTCAGGCTGAGCCATCAGGGCTCGCCCAATGGCCAGCATCTGCTGCTCACCTCCGCTCAGAAATCCACCTGCTCTTCTCTTCAGTCTCTTCAGTTCAGGAAAAAGAACGAACACATATTCCAGAGTTTTTTTGGCTTGTTCTCTGCTAGCCAAGTATCCACCCATTCTTAAGTTCTCTATGGTACTGCTTTCTGGGAAAATGAGGCGTCTCTCTGGACAGAGTATGATCCCTTTTTTGGCCCTTTGGCTCGGTTCAACCCTCAGAACGTCTTCACCTTTGAATTTGATTTCCCCGGTCAGGGTTATCCTCTCTCCGCCTTTCATTGCCTCTTTCTTTTTCACGTCAAAGATGATGCCAGAGATGCAATACATGAGAGAGGATTTGCCGGCACTGTTAGAGCCAAAAAGCCCAACGATCTGGCCTTCCCTGACTTCAAGGTTCATATTATTGACGGCCACTGCGTTTTCATAGAACAGCATCAGATCTTTGACCTGTAGGATGGGATTCACAGCTCTAATTCCTCCCCCAGATATGCACGCCTCACCTTTTCGTCCTGCATAACCTGCTCTGGTTCGCCTTCGGCGATCTTTACGCCGAAGTCAATCACCACCACCCTATCTGCTACGCTGAAGAGCTCCCTTAGCCTGTGCTCAATCATTAACAGGGTTACGCCCTTCATTCTGAGCCGCTCCATAAGAGGAACCATGCTCGCTATTTCGCTCATGCTTAAGCCAGAGAATACCTCATCACAAATAATGACCTCAGGACGCAGGGCTAGGCACCTGGCAAGCTCGAGTCTCTTGAGATAACCCAGAGGAAGTGCGGAGGCGAGTTTGTATGGGACATAGGCATCCCGCTCAAAGCCCACCTCTTCGAGCAAATCTATGGCCACCGCATCTCGGTCTCCCCCTCTGCTCCCTGCAAATCGACGAGCCCTTGGTGACCAGAGCGGCACGATGAGGCTCTTATATGCTTTCAAGCTGGGATACGGCCTCACGATCTGAAAAGTTCGCGTTACCCCAAGCTCTGCAATTTTGTAGGGGGACAGCCCGGTGAGTTTCTTTTCTCTGAAAAAGATCTCACCAGCGTCTGGTTTCGTGAAGCCTGTAATGGTGTTCACGATGGTGGTCTTGCCAGCACCATTTGGACCGATAAGGCCCAGGACTTCCCCTTCCAGTAGATCAAAACTCAGGTCGTTCACCGCCACCACACCGCCGAAGGACTTCCTAATATTCCTCACGCTAATGAGTGGTCTTTTTTCTTCCGCCATCATGACTAGACCCTTACCCAGTGTTCAAATTGGTGGTATTTACGGGTCGCCCAATTCAATATGCCTTCGGGCTTAAAGAGGATAAATGCCACGAGGACGACGCAATAAAGAACGACCCTAAGCTGTCCAAACCCCCGAAGTGCCTCTGACAAAGGAGCCAAAATAAAGGCCCCCAGTGCCGGGCCCGCTATGCTCCCGGGCCCACCCATTATCGCCGCCGCGATAGGCATTATGGTAAAATCCACGGCAAAAAGAGACACGCCAACAAACCCGGAAAAATGCGAGATGTACGCACCGGCAAAGCACCCTATCAGGGTTGCAATAAAAAGCGCATATATCTTTACCCGGGTAATATTGACCGCAGAGGCCAGAACGGCCTGATCATTATCCTTTACGCCTGCAAAGACAAGCCCGATATCCTCACCACACAGCCTCCTCAGGGCGAAAATGGAAACAAGTACCACCACCATAATGAGATATACACCGACCCATGGATTGGGAAACCCTCCAACGGGGCTTAACCCCTCAGTGCCCCTGAAAAGACCGGTTGCTAAAATGATACTCGTGCCCAAGAAGGGGAACATAAATGTGACCACAGCGAAGTAAATGCCCCGCAGTGGCAGGCAAGGAAGCCAAAGCAACGTGCAAATGACTGCTCCTGCGACTGTCCCGATGGGTATGGTCAGAAACACTGGCCA
>JASFEQ010000232.1:0-7305 GCA_050124735.1 Desulfobacteraceae bacterium
TTGTCTCTGTCATCATGACCTGGGTCGGTGTTTATGCATCACCTTTTCTATTTTCTGTGCTCGGCGCTTCCGATGACTACCTCGCCACATGCCTGATCTATATGAATACCATTTTTCTTGGCACTGTTTTTTTCATAATGGTCCACATGCTTAATGCCATCCTCGTTGCATTGGGCGATACCCGATCATTCAGGAATTTCCTGATTGGAGGATTTTTCCTAAATATTATTCTAGATCCATGGTTTATTTACGGCGGATTGGGGATCCCGCCTCTGGAAATCACTGGTATCGCATTGGCCACAGTTCTGATCCAATTGTCTGGCGGTGTCTATCTGGGCATAAAGGTTTACAAGACCGGTCTCATGTCCCATAAATCCATAAGAGATATCTTTCCTAAACCGGGCTACTTCATAGCAATCGCTCGCCAGGGATTTCCAGCCAGCCTAAACATGATTACTGTGGGTGTCGGTATTTTTGTGATCACCTATTTTATTAGTAAGTTTGGTAAAGAGGCTGTGGCAGCTTATGGGATCGCCACACGTGTGGAGCAGATTGTGCTGTTTCCCACAATCGGCCTCAATACGGCAACGCTGACCATTGTGGCACAGAATAACGGGGCGAAACTGTTCGGGCGTATCAAGGAAACGCTAAGTACCGCTTTGCGCTATGGTGGCATTCTCATGGGTCTCGGTACAATTGGTGTCTTTCTGCTTGCAGAGCAATTGATGGGACTCTTTACGGGCGATGGGAAAGTCGTGGAAATTGGTGCAACTTACCTAAGGATTGCTGCGTTTGTATTCTACGCTTATGTGATTCTGTATGTAAATGTGGCCACGCTTCAGGGCGTTAAAAGGCCCATGTACGCAATCTGGATTGGGCTATATCGACAGATTATCGCCCCCATGATTGTTTTCTATTTCCTTACCCAAATTCTTGACTTCGGATTGATGGCTGTATGGTGGGGGATATTCTCGGTGACATGGAGTGCTGCTGTGATTACTTTCTTCTATGCACGCCGCTTACTGAGAAAGGTGATGCATGTATCACTTGTCCAGATGTAGTTTAAAGGGCATTATGGCCCGTGTTGGGATTTAATTTTAGAAGGGTCTTTCAAAATAAATCATGCAAACCGTTTGGAATATGATCGTAAGATTTGGATCGAAAGGAGTTTGATATGGGCAAATCACTTAGGTTGCTGGGTTTATTCCTCAGCTTGTTTCCTTTTGCTACGGTTGTTCTAGGATTTGAAACAGACACCATCAAAACATCGGCTGGCAAATTGGAGATCACATTCATAGGGCATGGTACGCTGATGTTTTCCTTTGATGGGAAAGTCATCCATGTGGACCCATGGACCAAATTGGCCGATTATTCCAAAATGCCGAAGGCCGATATCATCCTTATAACGCACCAGCACCGGGACCACCTTGACCTAAGTGCTCTGGGGTTCATCCGTACAGAGCAAACCACTCTGGTGCTCACCGAGATCTGCTCTAGTAAGGTTAAAGGAGGTTTGGTCATGCGTAACGGGGATGTAAAAACTGTCGGAGGGCTGGAAATAGAGGCAGTCCCAGCCTACAATCTCGTCCATATGCGCAGCCCAGGAGTTCCATATCATCCTAAAGGGGAAGGTAATGGTTATGTGATCACCTTCGGAGACAAGCGGGTTTATGTGGCAGGTGACACAGAGAACACGCCAGAGATGAAAGCGCTCAAGGATATCGACGTCGCCTTTTTGCCCATGAACTTACCCTATACCATGACGCCGGAGATGGTCGCTGATGCGGCAAGGGCTTTCAAACCAAGAGTCCTTTATCCCTATCACTTTGGTCAAACGGATACGTCCGAGCTTGTAAAGCTACTCAAGGACGTGAATGACGTGGAGGTAAGAATTCGCAAGATGAAATAGGCTTTCTCTTGACCGGCCTGAAAATTTTCTTACCACCTATTGACTAGGAATCACTTGATGCCATAAAATGCTGTTTTAGTGACGTTCACTGCACGTCCTTATTTTGATATGGTTAGAGGAGTGTTTTGGCAAGGAACGATCTCATCCAACTGGAAGGTGTGGTAACCAGGGTCCTAGGTCGCGGAGGCATGGAAATCGAATGCGACAACAATGTAACTGTGAGGGCCGTTCTTTCCGGCCGGATGAAAAAAAATAGAATCAGAGTCATAGAAGGAGATCGGGTCCAGGTAAGCGTTTCCCCTTATGATACTTCTCATGGAATCATAACTTACCGCTTCAAGTGAGGCGCCTTAAGCCAAGATTTGGACGAGCCTTTCGGCAGTGAGCACTTAGGCCTTGAGAGCATGGCCGAAACGCTCAGCACCGAACTGCTCAGCCGATGCACCGCGGGATATTTGTAATGAAAGCCATGACTTTCGTGACCACCTGTTCCGAATGGGCTTCAAGGACAAAAAATTTCGAGGAGGAGGACTTCTTAGAGATTCCCTGAGGAAAAGGAGGAACTGTTTTTATTTGCAAACTTTTGGCACTCTTACAAGAGCCGGGGGTTATTATTCCCGGCTTTTTTTCTGGCAGAAATCGGTTTGGGCGGTGCGTCCTGGCACATAGCGTAAAATGATTTGAAATTCAGCGATGAATAGGTTAAGGACAAAATTGAAAATAAGCTGAACACTTCAATCTTTCCGCCCTCTAATGATGAGGAAGAATAAGCTTGCCAAGCCTTGAACAATCACACTGCTTAGGCGAGGCGTATCACCCCAGGGATAGGTTCTATGGAGATTTATGAGGAGACACGAGAAGTTCCCTTTTCACCTGAACAAATGTTCGATCTTGTTTCCGATGTGGAGAGCTATGGGGAATTTCTGCCTGGATGGCATGGTGCAACAATCATAGAACGAGATGGTGAAGTTGTGTTTGTCGACCAGGAGGTGGGCATGGGTAGGTTTCATACAAGTTTTATCACTCAGGCCATTTTCACCCGACCCGAACACATTGAAATCAGCTCCAGCGATGGACCTTTCCTCTACTTTGCTGTTCGATGGACCTTTGAAAGGGCAGACGAGTCTGCTTGCCTTACCCATTTCTATGCTGGTTTTGAGCTGCGCTCCAGATTTCTCGAAAGGGTTGCAGGACCCTTTTTCACTGACATCATGCGACGTGGCGTCCAAGCTTTTGAGCGGAGAGCCCGTCAAGTGTACGGACTTTCCGATAGGACTTGAAAAGAATCCAGCAAATAAATCACGCATAGCCAGAAGCGGACCGATTTTTTCACCTTCCTACCACCCGCCCACCAGATGTAAGTGCAGATGAAAGACAAATTGCCCCCCGCCCCGCTCCACATTAAAGACCAGTCTGTAACCGGACGACCCGACCCCCAGATCATTCGCAATCTCTTTCGCCCTAAGAATCATTTCAGAGATAACAGGCCCATCTGTTTGCTTGAGGTCATTGATACTCCGTATGTGTTTTCTGGGCACAAGGAGAATGTGAACGGGCGCATGAGGGTTCTTATCCTTGAATGCCACCACCGAATCATCTTGGTAGACAAAATCCGCCGGCTTTTGCCCTTGAATGATCTCACAGAAAATACAGTCCTCAACCATCGCTTCTCAACTCCACAGGAATTCCTTTTCCGCCCTTCACCAGATAAGCCGGGCGTAAGAGGTTTTGCTTGCAGGGAGTACCATATCTTCCTCCTTATTTAAACCCCTTCTCCGCCTCATTAGCGCGCCCGCCTCCGCCTTTTGTCCTAATCACCATAAATTCCAAAAGGCATCTCAGCCTTCGAGCCTCTGATGACATTATTATTCCCCGATCCTGTATCTTAAATCATACCTGCCCCCTGAAAAACGTATGAAATTTTAAACGTTTTAGACGCAAAAAGCCGCGGCGAACCTGGCTTTTCATGACATTTCTTGCCGCACGAAAGGATTAATCAACGCCCAGCCCATCATAATATATTGTTTTTATTGATGTTTTTTGTGCGATTTGTGCGGGATCAAGAGCGGCCATTCACATATCTATAATTTGGCATAAATATTGCTAATTATACATCAGTATACAATGAGGGCGAAAATTCGAGCGAACATAGGCGGTAAAGCGCGGAGCAAGAGCCTATGAGAGATGATAAAGGGGCCGAAAAGGAAGGCGGCTACACGTTGGAAGACAAAGGAAATGGGGATCAGTATCACAGTGTGGAATTTTCCATAAAAGGAATCGAACTCCCCTATCAATTCAAAATCTGGAATACGGCGAACATGTCCATGTGTGTTTTGGTGAAGGAAGATTCTGCTATTCTGCCCCGATTAAAGGTGGGGGACACCTTGGATATGAAATTCTATTCAGGTGCGTCGTCTTATCCCACCAACGCCTTGAAGACGACCATACGACATATATCGAAGGATGAAGGGCGTTTCAGGGGTCATTATTTGGTGGCCTTGGAGATCTTGGAAAACGTAACCCAACATGGGGTTCATTAGACTTACCACTTCATTGTGGTTCAGATATTACTGGCAAGAAAATGATAAAGGAGGATTCTGACGAATGAGAAAAAATGGTGTGAAGGCGGTCAAGGTCAAACCAGATCTCGCCGTGCTGTGGAATAACAAAGGTGCCGAATTTTTCAGACATGAAAGATATGCTGAAGCAAGGGTGGCGTTCAGTCAAGCCACTGAGATAAGGCCAACCCTCGTCCCAGCATGGTATAATCTGGCGAGTGTGTGCGTCGCTGAAGGGAAAAAGGAAGAGGCGCTTTCCAAATTAAAAAAGGCAATAGAAACCGATCCAGATATCAAGAAAACCGTAAAGCAAGCCAACTGTTTCAAGGTCCTCTGGAAGAATAAGGATTTCAGGAGACTGGTTGCCAATTAAAGCCTTTTCACGACCTATTTCCTATCTGTCCCAATCGTCTTGAACCTCGATCTCCTGAGTGTTACACGCGAGGACTCCGCTCAATCCCTTTCTCTGGAAAATCCCCTTGCTCTCACATCTCGGTATTCTCGAGAGGAGCGCTCTTTTTCAGAGAAAGGGGTAACGGGTTTTTCGGAAGGCAGATGCCTAGGGGCCATGAATTAGGAAGACGTTTGACCCTTTCTGTGGATTTCATACCCATCGGCACGAAGCAGATCGCTAATTCCGCGGAGGTGAGGTGCGCCCACAAAGACTATAGCCTCTCCCTTTTCCAGGTGGGCCAACATCCTTTCATAGAGGATCTCATCGCGCTTTCCTATTACAGCTGAGTGACGGGTTGGGAACCTGCCCCACATGGATTTTAGATTCTCCAGATCCCCATCCAGATAAGACCTCACGTACTCTTCTGTGTATTCACTCCACTGCTCAACCTTTTCCAGGAAAAATTGAATTCTCTCAAGCGAAAGGCTTTCCAAAACCTTTATTTGCTCCTCAATGGTTTCTAGAAAAACCACGTCTTTGTCCATTTCTTGGGCAAGCGTGTAAGCCTCATAATCTACCGAATGACGCCATCCGTTTCTCTCCAAGTAGTTTGACCAGATGGTGAAAAAAGCGAGCCAAGGTTTCATCCCCTTTATCATTTCGTAAACCGGGTTTTCCTCGCGCAACGTGCGAGGGTTAAAAAAGAGGAACGAACTCTTGCTTCGGCATACGGGGAGAATCGCCTCAGAGATGCGGTCAACGGTCTGTTTATCCAGCCTATCAAACAGATGTGTGGTATTCTCTTCAGTACCCGCATTTACAACCTTGGTCATATTATGTTTATCAAGGGGGCCTTCAAAGAGCACCGCGTGAGCATCTTTTAAGTAACTGGAAAGCGAAGTTCTGAAACTGTAGGGAAAGAAATGGGCAGTGCCAACAAGGTATGACTTCTTGTTGTCGTTCTTTACCTCCCAGATCATTTTCATTTTTTTTTCTTTGGATTTCCTGAAAAACATCTCTTTTCTATGCCTTACTTAACGGCGCCTTTCACGCATTTCCAATCCGCTCAGCAAAGCACCCTTACGGTTATTCCCAAGAACGCCCGTTCCTCGGTTTTTCATTTACCGCTTGTCTTTTCTCCCGGAGGAACAGGGTCAGGATATTAGGGATGGCTAACGCGCTAACTTGAATGCATCCAGAATGGAAGGTTTTTTCAAAACCAGTTCGCACATCTCATATCTTCTGGTAGGCATGCCTCCCCATTTCTTTTTGAATCTTCGTATTCCCTCATTCACACCAAGACCAAGGTGGACATGTTTCTTCCCGTATTCCACGCTCATCTCAACCATTTCATGGCACAAAAAATCGGATGCCCCCTGCACATAATATATCTTGGAATGGCACCCTATAATGTAAGCAGAGAAGTCCTTTGCCGCAAGATCCACAACATAGAATGCTGCCAAATTCTCGTTTTTATCCCATGCATTCAAGACAATGGATCCCTCGGAATGACCCACATAGTGGGGCATCTTCAAGAAGAGATTTCTGACGCGGAGGGGTGGATTGGCTCGCTTAATGAATTCCTCTGTAAGCGCCTTGTGGGCTTCTCCCATTTCACGGGATCGTTCTACCGTCGCGTTTTCCTGTGCTTTTCTAATCAGGCGCCTTATACCGCTCTTTATAGGGCCCATCGGAACGCTCAGGGTATAGTAGTTGTCCGTTTCCTTTTCCTCACAGGAAGCGCTCAGTGAGGGTGGCAATTCTGGTGCTATTAGGGATAGATACCTGGGACGAAACCTCCTTTTTGTTTCATCGATGACCGCTGCGAGATCTTTAATGGTAAAATCCTTCTCCAAGGGATACCCCACAAGAATGACCCAATCCTCCTTTCGGCAACAAAAATAATTTTGAAAAAGATACGGTTCCCCACCAGATACACTTGTCATCAACCCGACGATATGCTCCGGAATATATGCGCGCTCCAATATGTATTTTTCTTCCTCGGTCGTGATCATACGCTCGTCCCTAAGCCTCAGGCCTCAGGAAATGGGCTTTTTAACATGCCATCAGTCTCTTAAGTAAGCGATAAGAAATTGTTTTTCCAGGAAAAAATGAAGGATGCTTGAATGCACACCTCATCTTCCCCATTTACATGATGAGATGGGGTTGTTAAATTAGTATGATGCCACTGTTAGATTCCGTTGAAATAAACCCAAATTCCGAGCCTTATGCGTCGATTATCTGGCTCCACGGCCTGGGTGCTGATGGACATGATTTTGAACCCATCGTCCCTGAGCTACGCCTACCGGAAACACTATCGATCCGGTTTATTTTTCCTCATGCGCCGAGGCGGGCAGTGACCGTTAACGCAGGCATGGTTATGCGGGCCTGGTACGACGTGCTCGGTATGCCAGGATCGGGCGGAATAGAACAGGCTGATTTCT
>JASFEQ010000233.1:0-7255 GCA_050124735.1 Desulfobacteraceae bacterium
CCCAAAAGAGACGAAAGACGAAACCTCTCTCTTCTTTTCCACCGAACCGGTTCTGCTTTTCAGATTGGTCTCTTGCACGCCAATGTGGGATCGGATACGGGACATGAACCCTATGCACCTTGCTCTTTGGAAGATCTGCTCAAATCGGAAATGGATTACTGGGCCCTTGGACATGTACACCGCAAGAGGGTCCTTTCTAAGCATTTGCCTTTTGTTGTCTATCCGGGCAATACCCAGGGAAGGAATATCAAAGAAACAGGAGAAAAGGGCTGTTACCTGGTCAAGGCAAGAGATGACAAGGAAGTGGAAATGGAGTTTCATGCCACTGATGTGATCCGCTGGACCACATATGATCTCCCCATCCATGACCTTCAGACGGAACAGGAACTGATTAATGCCCTTGATCATGTCTGTGTTGGTATCTCTGAAAAGACCTCAGGTCGGCCTGCCATGGCCCGAATTACCCTCTCTGGTCGGAGCCCCTTGTTCAAATTCCTTAAGGCGCCCAACCGCGTGTCAGATCTGCTGGAAATACTTCATGAAACGGGTTCGTCATATTCTCCTTCTGTTTGGGTAGAACAGATCCAGCTCAGCGTTGGCCCGGACATAGATCCTATGATGAGGATGAAAGAAAGAGATTTTCTGGGTGATCTCATTCGTTATTCGCGGGAGCTTTTGGGGGAGAGACATCTTGTGGCCTTGGTGAGAGAAGACCTGGCCCCACTCTTTGAGTCCGCCAGAATCCATAGATACCTCGATTCACCAGGGGACCGCGAATTAAGGGAGCTATTAGAGGAAGCAGAAAGGATCTGTCTGGAAAATCTACACGGTGAGGAGGCCCAATGAGAATCACGGGCTTCTATATTGATGGGTTCGGCCTTTTCCATAACCTGAAGATTCAAGGTCTATCTCCTGAACTCACGGTCATCCTCGGGATGAATGAATCGGGTAAAAGCACCCTATTGGGCTTTCTGAGGGCCCTCTTTTTCGGTTTCCCTGACGGACGGAGCAATGAAAACCTCTATCCCCCGCTTGTTGGAGGACAGCATGGGGGGAACCTAACCCTAATCACCGATGAACAGGACCTTTATGTGGTGGAACGGTATCCTGGACCACGGGGAGGGAAAGTGGATGTGCTTAAGCCCGACCAGACGCGGGGAGGCAAAGAATTTTTGGGTCGCCTTCTCGGTATGGCCAACAGGGCACTATTCAAAAATATCTATGCATTCAGTCTATCTGAGCTTCAAGAATTTGAGACACTCAATACGGATTCCGTTAGGGAGGCCCTATACAGCGCCGGCGCAGGGGTTGATCCCAACAGACTGACCAAACTGAAGACAGGGCTTGAAAAAAGGGAGGGGGAACTCTACAAGCCAGGGGGCAGCAAACCAAAAATCAATGCGGTTCTCTCCCGCCTTAACACCATCTCCAAAGAGAAAAAGGCCCTACGCGGTTCAATCCAGGAATACGACCGCATAAAGACCCAGATCTCTCATCTCAAAGAGCAGATCCGTGCGCTCAGTAAAAGGAGGATTGAGCGCTCTGTCCAGCTAAAAAGCACAGAGCAATGGATCCATATCTGGCCAGAATGGATAAGCCTTTCCCTGGTCAGACAGAAACTTGAGGAACTGGAAATTATTGATCATTTCCCTTTGCAGGGGCTCAGTAGATTTGAAACCCTAAAGACCCGATCAGAAGGCCTACAAAGCGAACTTCTGAAAAAAGAGGAAGATCTTAGACGCCGAGAATCTGAGCTGTCCGTACTGAAAATAGATCCAGACGTACTGAAACATGCACCCGCCATAAGAGAGCTTCAACGGGAACAGGGGCTTTTTGAGGCGGTGGTCCAGGAACAACTATCCGTCCAGGAGCAGCTCTCCATGGGTGAACGCAAGCTGATGGAGAGCCTTGACCCCTTGGGCCCCGAATGGACTGAAAACGAGGTCCTCGAATTTGATATATCCATTACAACGCGTGAAGAGGTGCGTCATTATCGAGAAATCCTTCAACAGGCCAAACTGGAATCGCAGAAGAAAAAGGAATTTCTTGATCTCATGGCCACCAGAAAGAAGGAAGCAGAACAAGTCATTGGGAATTTACCTGAACCAGATGTTAAGGACCCGGAGCGACTGTCACAAATGAGAACGTCCTGCGCCGAGCTCAGGAGGCTTTTATCTGAGGACCGGCTTCTGAAGGAGGAGTTGAGAAACATAGAAGATCGTCTCCAAGACCTTAAAGAAGAAAAGGGGGCTTCGGAGAGGGATCTAAGACTGCAAACGTATGCCTTACCTCTTTGGTTGATTTTCACGCTGGCAGGAACGGGGCTCTTTTCTTTGATCTTGTCCGGTCTGCGTGTGGTGAGGATGTGGACCTTCCCAAGTGGTGTTCTCTTGCTCCTCATTGGTCTTCTTTTATGGGTTCTAAAATCAAGGGGAGAAAAAAGTGAGACAAATAGAAGCAAAGAAATCAAGCGACGGAATCAACATCTCACGGAAAAATTAGGAGACCTGGACGCGAAAAGGTCGCATCTGAAAACCCATCGTGATGGCATCAAAGAACGCATGGTCGCTGCCTGCTCTGATTTATCCATATCTCAGGTCCCTTCTGAAGAGGACCTGGAACGAATGGTAGAACAACTCTCAGAGCGCACCAAGGCGCTCGAGCGCTGGATGGATGCGACAGAAGAGTTCCTGCTGGCTGAAAAGAAACATGAAAAAGCAAGGCTTGAACTGGGTCATACCGAATCAGAGGCAGAAAAGATCCAGAACCAGTGGCAGAACTGGCTGCAGAAACGTGGGTTGAGTCCTGTCCTCACCCCTGAAGGCGCCTTGGAAACCCTATCCTCCATTGAATCCTTTAGGGAACAGGTGGGGCATCTGAGTCAATTAAGGGCGAAGATGGAATCCCTTGAGAAGAAAAAACAGGAATTTCTCAGCCTGGCCAACAGAGTCCTGAAGGGGTGCAATAGGGAGTTGGTAGGAGATGATGAGATACAAGGCGTCGTTCACAGTCTCGTCCGGGAATTCCAAGAGTCGGAGCAAGGGGATCAAAAGAGAGCCTTGCTCACCCATGAGATGAAGGCCAACGAGGATTCCATGGAACGTGTCCAAAAACAGTGCACAAGAATTCAAGAAGAGATCCATGAACTCATGATATCCGGTGGGGCGGATGACGAGGAAGGATTCCGAAAAAGGGCTCAAATTTATGAGAAGCGCATGTCCCTGAAGGCAGACGCCGAGAGGCACGAAGAGACGATTAGACGCCATTCGACCAAATTGGGGACAATAGACAGTGTGGAGAAAAAACTATCAGCGATCAGCCTGGAAACGCTTGAACAGGAGAAAGTCGAGCTGGAAAATGAACTGAAAGACACGGAGGCCAACTTGGACCGACTTAACAAGGAGGAAGCAACCCTTGAAGAGCAGGCCCGCCAGCTGGTTAATGATGATAGAATCTCCGCCCTGAGGACAGAAGAAGAAGGTCTCAAAGAGGAATTGTCACTTCTGGCTGCGCAGTGGAGCACTGTGAGACTCGCGCAGGGACTGATCAGGAGGGCCCGAGAGAGGTATCAAAAGGAGAGGCAGCCAGAAGTCATTCGTGCAGCGGGCCAGTTTTTCGACCGATTGACTCTGGGCAAGTACCCTTCCCTTGTTGCACCGATCGGTGAGGATCGTGTTGAGGTGGTGTGCCAAGATAATAGTCGAAAGGAGATTGGCCAACTCAGTCGTGGAACCGCTGAACAGCTTTATCTTTCGCTGCGTTTCGGTTTTATTAGAGAGTTCTCGAAAACCACAGAATCCCTGCCCATCATCATGGACGAGATATTGGTCAACTTTGATCCCCACAGAGCAAGGGCGACCGCCGAAACCATCGTAGAGCTCTCTAAAGAGCATCAGATACTATTTTTCACCTGTCACCCTCAGATGGCCGGTCTTTTCAGGGAAATCGATTCCCATGTTCCTGTCCTGGAAATATCTGAGAAAGGGGTGATAAATTCCATGGAGTAATGGAGTGACGGAGTAATGGAAAATTTCGAAAACATCACCACTGGCTTTTTCTCTTTTCCAGTACTCCAATACTCCAGTACTCCAACACTCCAAGACCAAGTTTGTTTGTTCCGGGCAAAGCCGCTCGCCCCTTAGCACGTCCGGTTCATCTAAGTTGTCATATCACGGTAAGGAGTAATCTCATGGAATCTATCCATTACAAATCTGCGCTGGAACTTGTGGAACTCGTCAAGTCAGGAAAGATTTCTCCCCTTGAACTCATGGAGGTGACCATCGAAAGGATAGAGGCTGTCAACCCCATCCTCAATGCCTTTGTCTCACTCCGTGCCCAAGAGGCTATTGATGAGGCCAAGGTGTTGACGGAGCGCCTCGTATCAGGAGAAGCGCTTGGCCCCCTGGCCGGCCTCCCTTTTGGCGTTAAGGATCTGGAAGACGTGAAGGATATGGTGACCAGCTTCGGATCCATCCCTTACAAAGATAATGTGGCCCAAAAGGATTCGATCCAGGTTTCCAGACTTAAGGCAGCCGGGGCCATCGTGGTGGGCAAAACCAACACGCCTGAGTTTGGCTTTACAGGATTTACCAAAAACCGGTTATATGGTGTGACACGAAATCCTTGGAATACAGAGCGTACACCTGGCGGTTCCAGCGGGGGATCGGCTGCTGCCGTGGCTGGGGGCATGGTCTCCTTGGCAACAGGCTCTGATATGGGCGGTTCCATTCGGATTCCGTCCTCCTACTCTGGTTGTTATGGATTGAAAACCTCCCCCGGAAGAATCCCTGTAACCTATGCCCCCTTCTTTCATGTCCCAAAGAACCCTTTCCCTTTCCTCCAAATGTATGGCCTTTTGACTTTAGGCCCCATCACGAGAACGGTGAGTGATGCGGCCCTTTATCTGGATTGCGTCGCTGGATCGCACGCCTCTGACCCTGATGCCCTGCCCTTCCCTGATCGGTCTTTTCTAAAATCCCTTAATGATATGCCTAAAGATCTTAGATTCGCCTTCAGCCCAACGCTGGGATACGCCAGGGTGCAGGGGGATGTGATGCGTCAGGTGGAAGAGGCTGTGAGATGTTTTGAGAAGCTGGGCCACCGGGTCGAGATCTGGAAAGGGGAATTACCTGACGTGGGAGGAGCCTGGTCCAATCTCTCGAACTGTGAACTCTATGCCCAGTTGCATAAAGACCTTGAAAAGAATCGCCAGGAGATGGGAAGGACTCTGGTTATGTCTCTGGACCATGCGAGATCCATTTCACTGGCGGATCAAATTGAGGCTCAAAAAGTAAGGACTGAGCTAAATCAAATCATGGAAGGTCTATTTGAGCAGTTCCATCTACTCCTTACCCCAACCATGCCCACCGAGGCCTTTGGGGCCAAAGGTCCACCTCCATCAGAAATCGACGGACATCCTATCCCGCTTCTGGGAGCCGTGGCGTTCACCTACCCTTTTAACCTGTCAGGGCACCCGGCCGCCTCAGTACCCGCCGGCCTCACAGAGGCTGGCCTCCCAGCAGGCCTTCAGATCATCGGTCCGCGGCACCGGGATGATTTGGTGCTTCAAGCTTCCTATGCCTATGAACAGATGAGGCCCTGGAATGATCGATGGCCCCGCCTCGCTGCATGATTGCTATTTTGGCAGGTTCGAAAACCCCACAAGACTCCTTGCAAATCCACAGCATTATCCCGTGAAGCTCCCCACCCTTAGGGGCGGAGCCTCTTTCGTTCAACCTCAAAACCATCTCCCTCCCCCTTGATGGGGGAGGATTAAGCCTGCCCGCCATCGCGAGCCGCTCAGGCGAGGCGGGCGGGGTGGGGGTGAACCTCTTGTTCATCCTCCCCTAGCCCCTCCTCTCCGAGGCGTAGGCTCCACGAGCCGGAGGCCATCAAGGGAGGGGAATTTAAAGGAAAATACTTCACTATTTCTTCTCAGAGATGATGGTCTCAACCAATGCCAATATCTCTTCAGCCTTGCAAGAGCCTTTTGAAACAAAATGATTCGCCCCACCCAGTCTCGCCGCCTCTCGATATTCGGGCAGGTCGTAGCTCGTCAGGATGATTATCTTCACCACTGCATTTGTGTGCCTGATTTTTTTGGTCAGCTCCAGACCGCTTTGTCCAGGTAATTTGATGTCCATGAAGATGAGATCAGGATCAAAGGCACTGACCTTTTCCAATGCTTCGCTCCCGTCCCTTGCCTCCTCCAAGGTCATTGAGGGGAACCGGGCAACCAACAGGCCTCTAAGCGTTTGGCGAAAATGATCGTTATCCTCGACGATTAGTATTTTACACATTTCCACTCCACAGGGGTCGCACGGTAGATGATGCCTTAATGGTGGATCGGGAATGACTTTACTAGGGAGCCTGGCTGTGGTAAATGGGGTGTTCACTGTATATTTGCGTGGGATGTACTGTATTTTGCGAGAAATTGATGGGTACTATCCATCCTTTACAGGTAAAGGGGACCTGAAGGCTCCTTAGGGCTCGATGCGTGAAGAAATCATACCGAATTGTCATTGCTGAAGACCACACTATCCTCCGGGAAGGATTGCGGGCGCTATTATCTGCTGATCCTGAATTTGATGTTGTAGGGGAGGCAGAAGACGGGCGTGCGGCAATACGCTGCTGTGAAGAGCTTGTGCCTGACCTTGTGTTGATGGACCTCTCTATGCCAAGGATGCACGGCTTTGAGGCGATTAAGGAGATTAAAAGGCAAAGCCCGGAGATGAAAATCATAGTCTTGACTGTCCACAATACTGATGAATATATTCTCGCAACGCTCCAGGCTGGCGCTGACGGATATGTATTGAAGGATGCCACTCAATCTGAACTGGTGATGGCGATAAGAAATGTTCTAATGGGAAAGCGCTATCTCAGTCCTGGTATTTCGGAAAAGGTGATAGAGGGGTATCTAGAAGGAAAGGAGACCTTAAAAACAAGCTCAGCTTGGGATACGCTGACCCGCCGAGAGCGTGAAATACTGAAACTCATTGCCGAAGGATACAAGAACAAGGAGGTAGCGGACAATCTCTGCATCAGTTTAAAGACGGTGGAAAAACACCGAGCTAATCTCATGAAGAAGCTGGACCTTCACAATGCCGCAGAACTGACCACTTTTGCTATGGAAAAAGGTCTGGTTGACAGATAATTTCCCTGGTTCTTGGCTTTCCTTGAACGTCCCTTCCAACGTCCTTCCACAGGCTTTTTGTGCCCAATCCCTTCAAATGCCCGAGCTTTTTATCTTTAATGT
>JASFEQ010000234.1:0-7224 GCA_050124735.1 Desulfobacteraceae bacterium
ACTCCCCTCCACCACATACCGCACCCCCAATTCCCGGCTCACCTGCTGCACCATCACGGGTTTCCCCTTGTAGGTGAAGGTCGAGTTGCTTGCGATGACAAACAGAGATGGGTTCCTGGCCAGGGCCGTGATGATCTGTTCGGTGATTCCATCGGCGATGTATTCCTGTTCAGGGTTGCCTATATTGGCAAAAGGCAGTACCGCGATAGAGGGCTTGTCCGGAAGTGGTAGTGGTGGTTTGGCGGGTAGCCCCGCCTTGCGGAGGGCAGCTAAATAGCGATCTTTATCGTCTTTGTTCTTGTAAAGCAGTCCTTTTGCATGGGATACGAGGGTAAACTTAGGATCCAATTTCAAGACTTCTGCGGCCTCAACTCGAGCATGCTCTTCGCGGCCCAATTCACTATAAGCAGCGGCCAGTCCCAGTCTCGAGAATACGCTCTCAGGGGCAAGCTGGAGTCCTTTTTTAAATTCTGCTATCGCCTCCTCATGTCGGCCCAGGTTAAGATAAGCACCGCCCAGCGACGTCAAATACCAGGCAGGAGGGAACGGGTTGAGACGTATCGCCTTCTTAAAATAGGTTATCGCCTCTTCGGGCCTTCCCGCATTGCGCAGAGTGAAACCCAACGCCGCGTGAACGAAAGAGGAATTAGGCGCGAGGTCGCAAGCCCTTTCCCCTGCAGTGATGGCCTTCTCGTACTGCCTTTTCGTCAAGTAGATTCGGCCTAGGAAGGCGTAGCCTTCAGCCAAATGGTCATCCAGGGCAAGGGCCTTTTGGACCAGTTCCTCAGCCATCTTGAGAGATTGCTTGGGTGATTTGCTCGTTCCAAATATGATCTCCATCAAGTGAGCTGCGCTGAGCATCAAATAGGGCCCTGGGTAGTCAGGGTCTAGGGTGATGGCCTCCTCTGCCAGCTTCCCAGCCATGGCATACCCCTCTTTATTGCTTCTAGTTGCATACTCCCGCGCTTCAAGTATCTTTAAATATGCCTGCAGATTGTCGGTGCCCTTCCTAAACGTGATATATTGGTCGTCCGCTGTCAACTTCACCTGCAGGGTCTGCAAGATGTTCAGGGTGATCTCATCTTGAAGGGCAAATATGTCTCTTAGATCTTTTTCATATCTTTCTGCCCACAAATGGTGCCCGCTAAGAGCATCGATCAGTTGAGCGGTTATTCTCACCCGGTCTTCTGATTTGCGAACACTCCCTTCAAGCACGTACTGCACGCCCAAATCCTCTGCGACTTGGTTAATCTTCACCGATTTGCCTTTGTAGCTAAAGGTGGAGTTACGGGCGATTACAAATAGTTTTGGCACCTTGGAGAGCGCCGTGATAATTTCCTCGGTTAAACCATCGCTGAAATATTCTTGCTTTGGATCTTCACTCATATTGACGAACGGGAGCACAGCGATAGAAGGCTTATCCGGTAGCGGGAACGCCATCCTTTCTTTTGAGGCCACTTCCATGGGAGGAGGTCGGAAATAAAAACTCCAGATCGCCAAGCCGCCAACGACTACTATAAGCGCCACAGCTAATGCTGCCCAGCGCCAAGGTATGGGCTTTGGCCATTTTTCACCGATCACCTTTCCAGCCGCTTCAGCCTCGGTGAGAACACGGTAGACACGGACTGGCTTTTCAATATTCTTGACGCTCTGCTCACCAAGATATTCATAACCAAGAGGGAGCTTCTTCCCAAGTTGATCATAAGCGGTCCCGGAGAGAGATATGCCCCCCCCCTTCGCTAAGCTCTCCACCCGAGCAGCGATGTTAACCCCATCCCCATAGATCAGGTCGCCCTCTTCAATGACATCCCCTGAATTGATGCCAATTCGAAAGTACATTCTGCGGTTTTCGGGCAGGGCTTCATTCTTTGAGCTTATGACCTGCTGAACCTCCACAGCACACTGGACTGCATCCACCACACTGGTAAACTCGGCCAAAAGGTTATCACCCGTAGAATCCACTACTCGACCCCTATACTGCTTGATTAGCTTTCTCATGGTTTCTTTGTACGAGGTCAGGGTCTCTACGGTGGCGAGCTCATCCTCACCCATGAGGCGACTATAGCCTTCAACGTCGGCACTGAAGATTGCGGTCAGCTTACGTTTGACATCCCCTGTGGCCATGGGATCACCTCCCTAAACAAAAAAGCCTCTAAGGGTGTATAGGAATCCCTCGGAGGCTTTCATATAGAAACCTTCTGTTTACACATCCCAAAAACTCACTCTAAAGGTTAGGGTTGTGTTTTTGAGTCAATTTGCCGCCAGATTTATTGAGGTTTCAAAGAATAGCGGATTTCGGCGGGAATGTCCATATGTTGTACGTGACTGAAATGGCTAGAGATAGTAGACTCCTCTTGAGACTGTCGAAAAACCGGCTTTTTAGAGGCTGATGGAAAATGTCCAGATGTAAGGCTTCCGAAATCCCGAGGAATGAGGCGTACGTAGAAGTACGCCGCAGTGACGAGGGATGAGGGTAACGCAGCAGATGGGCGTTTTCCGACAGCCTCCTTATTTTTCTACACCTCTGCAAACTAGAAATTTTCAAGTATATCTAATCTACTACGGAACCGTTAGGTATGCGGGTGAGAGCTATGACAAGAATACTTCAATTCACCGGTTCGAGAGGCAACCGCAATATCCAGTATCGAACGTTAATTGACAGGCAGGCAGATTTCTATTAAGTTCCTTCCTTATTAGATTGAATTCTACCCTATTCCACAAATAGTTTTTTCCCTTTACTTCTCCGGTGGCGTTAGATGCAGTGCCCTGAATGTGAGACAGAAAATCCTGACACCCAGAAGTTCTGTGGTGAATGTGGAGTAAAACTCGAAAAAGCCTGCCCTGGTTGTGGTGCCAAAAATCCCCCTCAGTACAAATTCTGCGGTGAATGCGGCCATAACATAAGCCTTCTCTCTGAGCCACCCTCTAAAGAGCTTTCCTTTGATGAGAAAATAGACAAGATCCAACGTTACCTTCCTAAAGGTCTCACTGAGAAGATTCTGTCCCAAAGGGACAGGATCGAGGGTGAGCGTAAGCAAGTCACAGTCATGTTTTGCGACATGGAGGGGTACAGTCAACTTTCTGAGAAGCTCGGACCTGAGGAAGCCTACAGCATCATGGATCAAGTGTATGAGATCCTGATTCATAAAGTCCACGATTATGAAGGCACCGTCAATGAGATGACGGGTGATGGGATTATGGGCCTTTTCGGAGCCCCCATTGCACTGGAAGATGCCCCCCAACGGGCGATCCGGTCCGCAATGGCAATTCACCGGGAGATGGCCAAGTTTGGTGATAGTATAAAGCAACATAGAGAAGGCATACCAACCTTGAAGATGCGGATCGGTATACACACGGGTCCCGTAGTGGTTGGCACTTTGGGCAATAATCTTAGAGTGGAGTTCAAGGCAGTAGGCGACACGGTTAACCTCGCCTCCAGGATGGAGGGGTTGGCAAAGCCTGGTACGACTTGTATAACAGAAGAGACCCATAGGATCACTGAAGGACTCTTTCGTTTTGAGGCATTGGGGGAAAAGAGGGTCAAAGGCAAGGAAGGACCAGTCAAGGTATATAAAGTGATTGCCTCCAGCACGAGCAGGACGAGATTTGATGTCAGTACCGAGCGAGGTTTGACACCATTTATAGGAAGGGAGAGGGAACTCGAGCTTTTGCTGGATGGTTTTGAACGGGCCAAACGGGGTCGCGGCCAGGCATTCTCCATCGTGTCTGAGGCTGGGATAGGCAAATCCAGATTATTGTACGAGTTTAGAAAAACCGTATCCAGCGAGGACTTGATGTTCTTAGAGGGGAGATGCCTTTCTTACAGGAGGGCGGTTACTTACCATCCACTCATAGACATCATAAGGGCTAATTTTGACATCCGAGAAAGCGATCGGGGCTCAGAGATCAGAGCAAAGGTCATTAAAGGCCTGAAGACACTACGTGTAGACGAGGCCTTGACCCTTCCCTATTTCTTGGAACTATTGTCTGTCAAAGACAGTGGTATTGACAAAATACCTATAAGCCCTGAGGCCAAGAAGGATAGAATCATTCAAGCCTATAAGCTAATCACCCTTAAAGGTTCAGAGATCCGGCCCTTGATTCTGGCCTTTGAGGATCTTCACTGGATCGATAAAAGCTCAGAGGAAGTATTGAGATATGTTTTTGAAAGCATCCCGGGGGCGAGGGTCTTAATGGTTTTCACTTATCGGCCAGAGTTCGTGCACACCTGGGGGGGTAAGTCGTATCATAGCCAGGTAAACTTGAACCGGCTCTCCAACCGTGAGAGCCTTGCTATGGTGTCCCACCTTTTGGGTACAGAGGACATCGATAGCGACCTTGAGGAGTTGGTGCTAGAGAAAACAGAAGGAGTCCCCTTTTTCATTGAGGAATTTATAAAGTCTCTTAAAGATCTAAAGATTATAGAAAGAAAGGAGAACAAATATCACTTAGCAAAAGGGACTCAAGAGGTGATCATTCCATCTACGATCCAGGATGTAATCATGGCCAGGGTCGACTCGCTGCCTGCGGGGGCTAAAGAAGTGCTTCAGACGGGCTCCGTCATTGAGAGGGAGTTCAGCTATGCGCTGATAAAGAGGGTTACAGTCCTCCCGGAACACGAATTGCTCTCCCATCTATCCGCCTTGAAGGATTCAGAACTTCTCTATGAGAGAGGGATATATCCACAATCAGCATACATTTTTAGACATGCACTTACCCAAGAGGTTGTATACGAATCGATTTTAACCAAAAAGAAGAAAAAGCTTCATGAGGAGATTGCAAAGGTTTTCGAAGACCTATACAAACAAAATCTTGATGAGCACTACGAGGTATTAACTGAGCATTATATCAGAAGTGAGAATTACAATAAGGGTGCTGAGTATTCAAGGTTGGCACGCAAAAAGGCCCAAAAAACGGGTTCGGTGAATGACGGGATTGTGCATGCCACGAAAACTGTGGCCTGCCTCGAACGACTACCACAGTCCGATGACGTTATGGATAGGATAATCAAGGCAAGGACAATACTCGGATTTCACTATACTCAATTAAATTATCATGTTGAAGCTAAAGAAGTAATCGACCCCATAGTGGATCAGGCGTTGATGAGTGCTGATAAAAGAAGACAATCGCAGGTACTAACCATTTTGGGGAATCACAGCTACATGGTGGAAGAGGATTTTCCCAAAGCAATTGACTATCTTGAAGGGGCCCTAAAACTCGCTGAGGAGATAAAGGACATTGCTTCATTGACGCAAGCACAATTTTGGTTGGGATTGGGTCTGTCTCTAAATTGTCAATTTGAAAGGGGGCTAGGCTATTTAGAAGAAACACTTGAGAAATCCTTGGCTGCAAATAGCCTGTGGGGCGCTTCAGTAGCCGAAAGTAATATGAGTTGCTTTGTCTATTTTTTTCAAGGCAAACTTGATAATGCATTACAACACAGCATAGAAGCCATTGGGTTAGCTGAGGAGAACGATGACATATACTCAAAGACCATAGCGTATTCTTGCTACGCAATTTCTTGTTTCGGAAAAGGCCTTTTTGGGGAGGCAAGACAGAATTTTCTAAAAGGGATAGATTTGGCAGACAGGATTGGTTATTTCCTTTGGAGTGGGTCAAACAAAGTATATCTGGGCGAGATCTGCTCTGAATTAGGAGAATATAATACTGCCGCAAACTATTACGAAAATGGAATTCAGTTAATGGAGCGCAGCAAGTCTTTTAGGTCTTGGACCTATTGGGGTAAGATAGCCTTAGCAAACGCAAGAGTGGTGAACGGAGAGAAAGATATTAAGTTTGACTCGTTGTATGAATATGTCTCCATGAACAGAGTAAAGGTATTTGAAGGCCTTCTGCCGAGATATATAGGTCAGGCCCTACTAAATTTTGGTGATAAGTACATCACTGATGCAGAAGTCTGGATTAAGAAAGCCATAGAGGCGGATGAGCGCCATGGGATGAGGTGGCATTTGGCCAGTGATTATGCCCTTCATGGTGAGTTAGTTAAGCGTAAAGGGGATCTGGTAAAAGCCAAAGAAAGCCTGTCCGAGGCTGTAAGAATCTTCAAAGAATGCGGTGCAGATGGATGGGTGAAGAAATATGAGGAAGAAATGGCATCGCTTTCCTGATTTGCCCAGTTAAGTATGCCAGATGTAATCTTCACTTCGGCGCGATTGCACTTTATGGCAAGAAGTCTACAGTTTTTGGTCACGTAAAACGACCCCAATATATAGTATTTTTAGCCTATCCTCTGTGGAGACAAAATCGCCCATACTGACTCGAGTGTGAAAAGTGATTTTTCTTGACTTCATAACCACCTTATTGTCAACTTAACCAACATTCTTCCTTCCATTCTCTAACCTCTAAGCAGCGAAAGAGGTTCCCTTATGGAGAAACCACTCAAAATGTGTTCGCCTATCTCCTGATGGGACATTCGTTGTTCTGTTGCAAGTTTAATGCTCTTGATACTATTAACTTCTCAAGAAGATAATTATTATCAATAAGCCGACTGTCATGGCCATATAATCATTTCTTTAAAGGGAGAAAAGGCAATGAGCGAAGATGTTTACACCAGGCTTAGGGAATTCATGGACACGATGCCGGCAGGGTTTCCTTCAACTCCCACCGGGGTTGAGATAAAGATTTTGAAGAAGTTATTTGCCCCTGAGGAGGCGGAACTCGCAATGAAACTAAAAAAGGAGCCGGAGGAGATATCGGCCATTGCGGTGCGGGTTGGAATGGATGAGTCTGAACTGGCCGGGAAACTCGAAGAAATGGCGCAAAAGGGTCTACTCTTCAGGGTTCGAGACGGAGACAAATTGCTCTACCAGCCCTTCCAGTTTGTAGTGGGCCTCTACGAGTTCCAGCTTAATAGACTGGACCGGGAGTTCTGCGAACTATTTGAGGAGTATCTACCCTTTCTTGGCAAAACCTTTATGTCGATTAAGACCAGGCAAATGCGTGTCATTCCTGTCGAATCAGCGATAAAAGCCGCACCAGTAGTGGCGGACTATAACAAGGTTAGAGATCTTGTAAGGGAGCAGGAGACCATCTCGGTCGCGCAGTGTATCTGCCGTAAGGAGCAGGCGCTTCTGGGCAAGGAGTGTGACAGACCGAAAGAGACTTGCCTTGGGTTCGGAGACTTTGCCCAGTACTACATTGACAACAAAATGGCGAGAGCGATCAGTACGGAAGAGGCTTTAAAACTCCTTGATCAGGCGGAAG
>JASFEQ010000235.1:0-7209 GCA_050124735.1 Desulfobacteraceae bacterium
TTCCCGTCTCACGTGAAAGCGCCGCGGCATGGGCGTGTGCCTCGTCATAATTCGCTCCGTGAAGGATGATCTCCATCCCATATTCCTTAACAGCCATCAATTTTTTTATGGATACCTCTTCAGGCATCACTATGGTGGCGGCAATTCCCAATTTCCTGGCGGACCAGGCCACACCCTGGGCGTGGTTACCCGCAGAAGCGGCGATGACGCCCTTTTCTTTTTCTTTAGGACCCAATCGAAGAAGGCGGTTGTAAGCTCCCCTTACCTTGAATGATCCTGTTTCCTGGAGGTTTTCCATTTTCAAGAAGATCTCTGAGCCCAGTGCCTGGCTCAGAGATCCGGACAGTATGAGAGGCGAGGAGGGAATAATCCCTTTGAGCCTTCTTTGTGCCAGTTGAATTTGCTCCAAGTCTAATTCCATGTCACGAGTCCTCTTCTACTCTCTCCTCCCCCTCGGCCTGGGTCGTCTTAGCCGCGACGGCTACGAAGGCTGAAAAGAGGGAGGGCTTCGGCAGGGTCAGGGCCGTCAACTCAGGGCTATTTTGGATAGGAAAGACCCTCTTTCCCCATAAATATCTTTGCGATTACAGCGCATTGTAGGCCAAAGGGTAGATAGCCCGCGTATCCCAGAACGGGCATCTCAAATATCTGGTATCGATGGACAAAAGGGACGCTGTATTTCCATTTGGCTAGGCTGTGGTAATTCCACATTTCCCAAAAGAAGCCACATATGAGCGCCGCTAGGGCAGCGGTCAGCACATGCCGCCAATCTCCATGAGCAAGAGGTGAAAAGATGTGGCTATCTTCAAACAGATCTTGAAGGGAGACGATAATGAGTAGCGGCGATACCCAGAGGAGTGGAAATAGGTGGTTGGGCCAGATGCCAATGCCGGCCAGGCCTGCACCCGTAATGAACAGAACAGCCCATGCTAACCGTTTTGGCCCATTGAATTTGATGGATAAGTAGTTCTTGAATTTCCTCCCTGGCCAAGAGAAACTGAGCAGCCATTCCTGGGTTCCCATAACAGCGGGCAGAACGGTTGAAAAGGGTAGCGTCGCGTACCAGAAATACTCCCATGCACCAAATTGGCCCCCCACGTAATACCAGTTTTGCACGAACCGGTTGAGGTATTCAAAGAACCACCAAAAGACTGCACTTAAGGGAAAGAGCAGGAGAAAAGAGTGGGGACGATCGCGCATCATGCAGTGGCCAGTTCGGCGGTATGTCAGGGCATTAATGGTGATAATGTAGGCTATCCATAGGGGGGTGAAAGTGTGGGGCTGAAGTCTGACAAACCACTGAAACCGGCTCCAGGCTAATATCCAGGCGACGACGCCCAATAGGATGCCGAACCATCCCCACCGGGGAAATGAAAAAGCCTTCGAGGGCGTAGCCTTTTCGCCCGCTTTTACCCTGAATATCCGGAGGAGGAAAGGACCTAGCACCGCCAGCACAAAAATGGCGTAACCTATGAAAATGGGCCAGGAAAAGGGTGCATGCGTTACGTAGGAGGTTTGAGGGGGGAACTCCAGATAGGTGGCTATCTCCTTGTTGGAGAGGATAATCCCCAGCATAGGAAGTCCCAACAACATCATTGCGAGCAATGAGAATTTAAACACCGTCTTTTTCATGCCATGTAATCTGAGAATATACGACCAATCATTGATATCTGCAATCTCAAAAAATTTTCCTGGGAGGGAAAGAGAACCTTAATTTTCTTATGGAAAAATCCTCAGATATCATTAAGAATAATTCAGCGTTCAGCACCAACCTCGCAAAGCGTCGATTCAGAAAGGGGGGATTGCATATGGCGACAATTCAGCCAAAAGGGGAGCAAGTCCGACAGGCGATCAAGTGGATTTCTGCAGAGCGGCAGGAAAATGAAAATCGGCCCATTCCACAGCTCATTGAGAAAGCGGCATTAAGATTCAATCTATCCCCAAAGGATGAGGAGTTCTTGAGATCCTTTTACGAGGAGGGGGGTTAGTCATATCTTGGCGGGACAGAGGCATGGGTCTCAATGTTGATCGCATCCTTTTCCTTCATTGAATTGAGAATGAACCTGGAAAAGCGCAGAAATGGCCACAACACCACAATTATAAGGAGGATTCCTGCAAGGATGGGCATCCAGAATCCGTCCTGTTGCAGGTGGCTCAGCCCGACCCAGATGGAGACCATCGCAGCAAAAATGATATAGGCAGCAAGGAGGGCAGAAAGGAGGAGCAAGGACCAGAGGCCCAGGGTTTTCAACGGCAATGGTTCGTGGGAAATCATTTTGTCATACTTTGTAGCCTTTGTCGCAGAAAGTTTACATGGTTCTTCACCTTATTGTCTACCCTTATTTTATGTTCAATGACCTCAGAAGCATACAGGACCGTGGAATGATTTCGTTGAATGGATTTGCCTATGTCTTCAAGGGTTGCCTCCGTGTGATGGCGGCAGAGATAGACGTAGATACTGCGAGGATAAGCGTGGATCTTTTTCCTCGATTTTGACCGGAGCATGAGCGGTTCAATCTTGAAATACCGACAGACAATCTTCTGAAGATCTTCCATTTTGGTCGATTCCTGTTCAGAGACATGGCATCTGAGCACTTCTTTGGCCAGGGCAACATCTATCTTAGCGTTCATGAGTTCGGATTTGGCCTTAAGACACCTGAGGGCACTCTCCATCTGACGGATATCCCGGGTCAGATGCTTCGCGAAGAGATGAAAGATATCTTCAGATAAAGTCAGGTCTTGCTCAGCAGACTTTTTTTGGAGGATCTTGAGTGCGGTCTTGTAATCCGGTCTTTCAAGCGTGGTAATGACACCCGAGGTGAGACGAGAGGAGAGTTCCTTTGTGAGGCTTGGAATATCTTTGGGCAAGAGGGGACTGGTAAAAATGAGCTTCTTGCGTGCGTTTGCCAGAGCATCTAAAGTATATCCCAGTTCAACCTGCGTTTTTCCTTTGCCGCCTAAGAAATGGACCTCTTCCAATAGAAGGACGTCACAGCTCCGGCGATATTTGTTCTTGAAATCATCAATTTGGCCATTCCTTAGGGCAAAGATCATCTGATTCACAAAATCTTCTGCCGTGATGTAGCATACCCTGACCGTCGGATCATGATTTAGGATGGCGTGTCCAATGGCCTGGGAGAGGTGGCTCTTGCCGAGCCCTGTGCTTGCCAACATGAAAAGAGGGTTATAGGGCGCACTCGCCCCTAGGGCAAGGGCCTTGGAGGCAGAGAAGGCAAACTCATTGCACGCCCCCACAACAAAGCGGTCAAATGTGAATTCTTTGTTGAGCCAACGCCGTCCCGTCCTTCTCTTGGTGGGCATGTTGGGAAGGGTCAACTGTTTAGAGCCATTGCCACTGTCAGTGGTAGGTCTCTTTTTAGCTGGAGCCTTGACCTTCAAATCGAGTTTGTAATGGCCATTTCCAACCTTATCAAGCTTGTCTTCTATGATGCCCCTATAGTTGTCCGCAATCCAGTTGCGGGCAAACTTGTTGGGACATCCGAGAACAAGGGTATCATCGTTGTTCTCTAAAAAGACCATGGAGCTTATCCATAGTTGAAAACTTTTTTCCGGAATAGCAGGCCGGACCTGGTTTTTAACCTCTTCCCAAATGGCACTCATCGTTGACTCCCCAAGAAAAGGAAAGGTGGGAATGACTGATTGTGTATTATTGAAAATATGCAGCGAGCTCTGTTGAAAATGCTCAGCAAGGGCATTCCCCGTCTCGCTCAGAGAAAATTGTCCTCACTTCGCCTGGACTCCCCACTCTTCGGGTGGGTCCCCGGTCTGGTAATATCTGGAATCCCGATGAAATCGGGACTGTCCCCGCACTAAGGGAGGGGACCGCGGGAAGCTTTTACCTAAGAACCCGCATCTATCTAAATATTGTGGAGGCTGTCAAAGGGGATGGAGAGCCGGAATAACTTAGCTCGCATGCATTTTTTGACATGCCATAACTGACTGAAAAGAGAGAAATATTTTTCTGGATGGGGGTAACATGCAGTTAAACATCAATAAATTGGAAACGCGGATTTGCCATTGAATTCAGAAGCTTTCCCGTTTTTTCTCGATGGTGTATAAATATATTAACAATTGAGAATCTCCGATTTTCTGCGATTTCTTGTATCTTTTCGCGATTTTCATTTTATTATGCTTCATTTTTTTGAACCCAATAACCGGTTAAGAAGGGGCTCGACTTCAGGTAAGATTCTTGCATAAAATCGGAGAGTCTCGCAGTTCAAGCGCATCGTTATTTTGCCATTGTTTTGGGTGAGCGGTTAAGATATATAGGTAAGAATTTTTTTGGCAAAAAATTTTTTATTCTTTCTGGAAAAATCAGAAAAATTTTTGACATGGGAAGACTTCGCATAGCGTTACTTTCAGGTGGATGGTCCGGAGAAAGGGAAATATCCTTAAAAAGCGGAGAAGCTGTCTATGTGGCCTTAGATAAGGAGAAATATGATGTGACCAGATATGACCCGCGGGATGACCTGTTTGACTTGATGCGCCAAAAGGAAAGCATAGACATTGCCTTCATATTGCTGCACGGCAAATTTGGTGAGGATGGTTGCATACAGGCATTTCTGGATCTGATGGGTATCTCCTTTGTCGGTTCAGGCGTTCTACCCAGTGCCTTGGCACTGAACAAGAAGGTGGCCAAGCAACTGTACAGGAGCAGTGGACTGAATGTCGTGGATGATGTCATCGTCAATAAAGGCAGAGAATACCCGATTGATCAGATCATGGAGACACTCGGGCCCTCCACAGTTGTAAAGCCTGTGGCTGAGGGATCAAGTCTGGGCATGTCCATTTGCCATACAAAGGAGGAACTCTCAAGAGGACTCCAGGCCGCCTTCCAATATGATGAAGAGGTTCTGGTGGAAAGGTATGTGAAGGGTAGGGAGGTCACCTGCGCTGTCCTGGGAAATAAAGACCTGGAAGCCCTTCCCCTCGTAGAGATCATCCCGAACCCTGAGTATGCCTTTTTCGACTATGAGGCCAAGTACAAACCAGGCGCCACAAAGGAGGTCTGTCCCGCCCCCCTGCCCGAAGAACAGACGGAGAAGGCCCAGTCTTTTGCCAAAAGGGCGCATATGGCCTTGGGGTGCCGGGTATGGAGCAGGACGGACATGATCATTCAGGGGGAAGACGTCTATGTGCTGGAGACAAACACCATCCCGGGTATGACGGAGACAAGTCTCGTCCCCCTTGCAGCCAAGACAGCCGGGCTGTCCCTCTCAGAACTCCTTGATCGCTTGATCGAGCTCTCTCTGGAATCAACAGATTCTGGGTAACTGTTCACCCGTCAACATGGAAAGAATCCGTGTTCCCCCGATCTTTGTCTTCAAAAGGACTTTTCCAGGGTTTTCTGCCGTCACTTCACCCATTATTATCGAGCCCTTCCCATACCTGTTCTTTGTCATGGTCCTGAGAACTTTTTTGGCCTCATCCCTGGAAACGATCACCAGGCACTTGCCCTCGTTGGCCACATAAAGGGGGTCCAATCCGAGAATTTCACAGGCGGCTGCAACAGAGGGTCTGATGGGGACATACTCCTCAAAAAGGTGAATGCCTACACCAGAACGGGAGGCCACTTCATTCAGGGCAGTGGCTACGCCGCCCCTTGTGGGATCCCTTAGTACGTGGATCCCGTTGCTCACCTCAAGTACGGAGGAGACCAGTGCGTTGAGAGGGGCTGAGTCGCTAATGAGTGGGGAGTCAAACTTGAGTCCCTCGCGCTTGGATAGTATGGCCATGCCGTGATCGCCAATATGACCGTTAATGATCAGGACGTCTCCGGGACGCGCGTTGTGTCCTGAAACATCCACACCGTGGGGGATCAATCCGATCCCGGATGTGTTAATAAATACTTTATCCACCCCTCCTTTTGGCACTACCTTTGTATCACCAGCCACAATAGAGACTTTTGCCTCACGAGCGGCCTCAGCCAATGAATCGATGATTCTAATAAGGTCTTGCAAGAGAAGGCCTTCTTCCAAAATCAGACCCAGGGTCAGATAGAGGGGGCGGGCGCCTTGCATGGAAAGGTCATTGACGGTCCCGTGCACAGCCAGACTGCCGATGTCGCCCCCCGGAAAGAAAATGGGTTCCACAACATAACTATCAGTGGTCATCGCCAGGCTGCAGGCGGGGAGCTCTAACACCGCACTGTCATCCAGCGGTCTCAAATACTCGTTATCTAACCGACTTAGAAATGTCTCCTTTACAAGTTCATGGGAGACCTCTCCGCCACTGCCATGATCAAGCCCGATCCTTTCCATGGTCACTTGCTCCTCTCAAGCCCCTTGAAATAAGCAAAAATTTAATGTTGCTTAAAAGCGCTGGCATGGTCGGCCTTTGCCAACCCATTCCTCTTTGTGGCCACGCGCCTTTTCGCGCTGCCCGAGCCGCAAGCGAGGATCTAAGCCCTATGGGCTGGAGGCACCGGGACATTTTTTCTGGCAGAAGGCGGTGGCTGAAAGATAATAGGCATGCGAATACCTTTTAACTAAACCAAATATTGCTTAAATTAGAAAGCTATAACGAACTTTAGCAAACGTGGTGCTGTCAAAATAATTTTGTGGCATAGAATCAGAATGCAACCAATGCTAATGTTTTTTGCATTCTCTTCGCAAGCCTTAAAAGAAGTCAGGGAGTTTTCAATCGTTAAATCAATGCCTTACGTGTGGCGTCAGTGGGCCCCAACATCATGTCTCAAGCAAAATGTTTCACGTGAAACATGGGATTTCCTTCAATCTGGCAAGAGATAAATGTTTCACGTGAAACATTTATTTTGCTTTTCAAAGATGGGGGATTGTGCTATCTGCTTGTGTCACTAACCGATGGCGATGGCATGCGTTTGCCGACGACTGTCAATCCATAAATCAGAAGAAAACCAATATTTCTAAGTAGATCGCATCTGCCTCATGGGGCACATTATCTCCATTGCAAACCAAAAGGGGGGCGTGGGAAAAACAACCACCGCCGTGAACCTGTCCGCTTCTCTCGCAGCAGCCGAGAGGAGCTGTCTTCTGGTGGACTGCGACCCCCAGGGTAATGCCACCACAGGCCTGGGATTTGACAAATCCAGTTTGGAGGATGGTCTCTACGAATTTATGCTTGGCTCTGCTGCGGAAGACGGGGTGATCGTTGATACTGAATTGGCAGGCCTAGACCTGATTGGGGCGACAACGGATCTCATTGGGGCGG
>JASFEQ010000236.1:0-7188 GCA_050124735.1 Desulfobacteraceae bacterium
CAATGGGAAATCCTGGGGGCCGATCCGTCCCGAATTGCGACTCACTGCGGTAGAACATCGGTTAGAAATCAGGAAGGCGGGGTATGAATCGTTTATAACAAAGATCACCCCACGTCCCGGATTTCCGCAGGAGGTACGGGTCGCCTTGAAAAAAAAGGTGCCTGAGAACGTGGCACCTCTCTCGCTCATTAAAACGCACAATGGCTACGCGCTCCGTTTGATTAACCCCGGCCCTTTTACCATGGGTGCCTCTCGACGAGAGCAAGGACGCCGATCCAATGAGACCCTGCGAAAGGTGGCTCTGAAAAGGCCCTTTTACATGGGGGTGAGAGAGGTCACCAACAAAGAGTTCAGGCAATTTCTGGCTGAGCATAATTCGGGTTGGTTTAAGAAGCTCAGCCTGAACCGGGATGAAATGCCCGTTGTGCAGGTGACCTGGGAACAGGCCGCGATCTTCTGCAATTGGTTGAGCGCAAAAGCCTCTTTGCCGCCCTCTTATGTGAAGCGCGATGGTAAATGGGTGGCCGCTGAGCCCATGGGAGGAGGCTATCGACTTCCCACAGAGGCAGAATGGGAGTATTGTGCCCGATATGAAAAGGACGAGGCTTCCCTGAAATACCCCTGGGGAAATAGTTTTCCACCCACACCAAAATCAGGGAATTTCGCCGATGCCTCGGCCAAAGACTTGGTACCCAATTATCTGCCAAACTATAATGACGGATACCCTGGACCCGCGCCGCCAGGCGTATTCAAACCGAATAGTTTGGGACTGCATGATCTGGGTGGGAATGTGGCAGAATGGTGTCACGATTATTACACCATCTATGCCTATTCGAGCCAGAAAGTAAGTTTGGATCCCCTGGGGCCCAAGCAGGGAACGCATCGGGTGGTCAAAGGGTCCAGTTGGAAACATTCGAGTATCAGTGCGTTAAGGCTGGCGTACCGGGATTATAGCAATGGCAAGCGTCCGGATGTGGGCTTTAGGGTTTGCCGTTATTTAACGAATGTGACTAAAAAGAAATGATTATGCACTATCAGATGAAAAGACGCATTTTTCTGTTGGGACTCATACTGAGTGCGAGTTTGTATTGGGGCGTACCAGAAGTGGTCTTCTCTCATACATCATTCAGAGATTCGATGCAGAATGTGAAAATGGGTCAACAATTATCTCTTAAAGTTCCCCAAGGCCAAGGGTTTGTCGCTGAAGAGGAACAGGCTCGTCCAGAAGAGGAGAAAAAACCCTTGCCAGAGACACCTAAGCCGAAAGCTGAACCCGGAAAAAAAGGATGGCCGCTGAAGAAATTTGTGCCCTCGGAGAAAATCCCAGCAGATCAGGCGGTGGATTTCCCGGCGGACATATAAGTGCCTATGGGTTGCATACTATATCCACTTGTTTCAAATCCCCCTCGTTCCCCCTTTATGAAAGGGAGAAGATTCTCAATCTTTAAGATGAGGTTTTAAAATGAAAAAGTCCTTCCCCATATCCTTTGAATCTATCTACCAGCTATTCTCATTAATCGTGGTGGTCATTTTGGTGCACGCTATCTACGTGGGGGTCATCCGTCCCAAAGCGGATGCGGTCCTGGCACAACAGGCGGCCCTTGTTGCGGAAGATAAGTCCTACGTGACCAAGCGCTCTGTCTATGTGCTGATACGGGATTACGAACAGGAGGCCTGTTTCATTCTCCTGTTCTGGGCCCTGGCCATCATCGCCTATAAGGGTGCCATGACCATCAAACACCGGGCCCTTTTGAGAAAGGATCTGATCCCCCTGGCAGAAGGCATGCGTATTTTGCCTGAGGATACCCGCGACTGGTCACGGAAAATCCAGGCCCTTTCTCCTCGTCAACGCAACGCCCTGCTCCCAAGGGCCCTGCTGGCCGCATTGCAGAGGTTTGGTCTCACCGGGAATATCCAGGATGCCTCAGCGGCCACACACGCCTACTGCAGCTCAGAGGGAGAACGGCTGGAATCAGAATTGTCCATGATAAGGTATATTGCATGGGCCATTCCCTCGGTGGGATTCCTTGGCACAGTCCGAGGTATTGGGGAGGCCCTTGGACAGGCACACAAGGCGATCGAAGGGGATATTTTTGGGGTGACCAAGAGCCTGGGCGTCGCCTTTAATTCCACATTGATTGCCCTGCTTTTAAGCCTGGTTCTCATGTTTCTGGTGCATCATCTGCAACTGCTTCAAGAACGCTATGTGCTGGATACTGAGGAATACTGTGAAGAGCATCTCACCCGCCATCTACAGACCCCATAAAAGGCCTTGGAAATGCGCTTGATTGCACTGGAACTGAGCGATGCGGGGATCATGGCGGCGGCAAAAGAGCCTCTGGGACTGCTTCAGCTGGATGGAGAGGACCGGGAGAGCCCAGGGTTCGCTCTGCCGGATGAGACCCGACTGCTCGTGGGCAGGAAGGCTGAGCGACGGGCACGACTCCATCCACTCCAGGTCAATAATGCCTTCTGGGATCAACTAAATACAGAGCCTTTGAAACAAGCCAGCCAATATGCACGGAACCACGCAGAGATGGCCCATGCCCATCTGGCTCATATCTGGGAAAAGATCAGAGGGCGCGGGAATGAAATGGTCATGGCGGTTCCGGCGTTCTTTGCCCGAGATCAACTGGGGCTCATCCTGGGCATCACCGAGGCACTAGGTATTCCTTTGAAAGGAATGGTGTCCCTTTCCGTGGCTGCCGCGTCCAAGCCATGTCCTGATCGCGTCCTGTTGCACCTGGACATCCACCTGCACCGATCAGAGGTTGCCTTCCTTGACCAGGGCGAACGGCTTACCCAGAAAGACGTGTTAACAGCGAAGAAAAAAGGCCTGCGCCATCTCTACTCTGAATGGGTAAAGGCCATTGCCGAGGCGTTTGTCCGAAACACCCGTTTTGATCCCTTGCACGAGGCCTCCACAGAGCAGGAACTCTATGACAGGCTTCCAGTTGTTATGGCGGGACTTGAACAGAATCCCTCTGTGCTTTTCGAAATGGTCGTGGGCTCCAAAAGCTATCGCGTCAACTTGTCACGTGAGCTGTTTGTGGCAAAGGCGCAGGGGGTGTTCCAGGAAATAGGCGAGATGATTGACCTCATGCGGAAGCGCCACGGAAAACCTGGGCAGCCCGTGACCCTTCAGCTAACGCACCGCATGGCGCCTCTGCCAGGATGTGGGGAAATGCTGGCTACCCTTGAAGGTGCCCAGGAAAAGGAATTGGAACCTGGGGCGGGTGCCTTTGGGGCACTAAATCTCTGGCAAGAGTTCAGCAGCCCAGAGGTTGGGGTCACCTTGTTGACCAGCCGTCCCTGGCAGAGCAGAGAAGCACCCGCTATGACAGACCATCTTTCGGTGAAACCCATATCCCATGGGGACACGTCTCCTACCCACGTGCTCTACCGTACCGTGGCCTACCATCTCTCCGATCGAGCTCTGGTTATCGGCACTGGCGGCACCCAGGAAGGGGTTGACGTACGCATAGAGGGTGAACTAGCCGGTGTCTCTAGGAGGCATTGCTCCATTCAGCGGCGCGGGGAACAGACAATTCTCACTGATCACAGCACCTATGGAACCTTTGTTGATGGAGAGCAGGTCACTGGGACCGCCTTGCTCAGGCTCGGGCAGGTCATCCGGGTGGGAACGCCTGGCGAAGAACTCCAACTCATAACCTCTCTGGAGACAGATGAAAAATAGAAGGTTAAGCGTCTTCAGCCTCTCTTTTCTCGACTGCATCTGCTGCGGGTTGGGAGCGGTGATCCTCTTGTTTGTCATTGTAAATGCCAAAAGTGCAGCCCACCGGGATGAGGTCACCTCTGATCTGCGTGGGGAAGTTTCCCTCATGGAGAGGGAGGTGCTCCAGGGCAAAAAGGATCTCATCGAGGCGCGAAATACTCTCGAGAGAATTCTGGAAGAACTGGCCAAAACCGAAGGGCTCTCCAGGAGAATCATTGATTTGATCAAAGAAAAAAAGGTGGAGCTGGCTTACTTTGAGAATGAGACCCTTGCGAGCAAGGCCCACATCAATAGACTGAAGGCAGATCTCAAATCGTTGGAAGAGGATGTGAGGCGGCTCGAGGCGGGAAGCAAGGCGGATGATGAATATGGGTCAAAGTTGCGCCGCTTCCCAGGAGTGGGCGATCGTCAGTACCTGACGGACCTTAAAATGGGTGGAAACCGGATTTTCATGCTCGTGGACGCCTCGGCCAGCATGCTTGCCGATACGATTGTACAGATCATACGCAGGCGTCATCTGAAAGATGCACAGAAGCTGAAATCTAAAAAGTGGCAGCAGGCGGTCGCTACGGTCGACTGGTTGGTCACGCACCTTCCTCAAACCAGTAGATTCCAGGTGTACACCTTTAATGAGTCCCCTTCACCACTCATTGAGGGGACAAGAGGGACCTGGTTGGATGCGGGCAACGTTGACAGGTTGAACGAGACGGTTGATCTCCTGCGCAAGGTGATTCCCCAAAAGGGGACCAGTCTGTTGAACGCCGTCAGTGCTCTGAAAGAAATGAAGCCTTTGCCAGACAATATCTTCCTGCTCACAGACAGCCTGCCCACCATGGGAGCGCGTAAACCCCTGAGCAAAAGGGTCTCAGGTAAGAAACGTTTGAAGCTATTTAAGGAGGCTGTGCGAAAGTTGCCCGGTGGCGTCCCTATTAACGTCATCATGTACCCTATGGAAGGAGATCCTCTTGCAGCCAGCGTTTTCTGGCGTCTGACTGCAGAGACCAACGGTTCATTCTTTTGCCCGTCCCGGGATTGGCCCTGACATGAAATTGCGTAGAAGAGATATCGAGGTATTCAGCCTATCCTTTTTGGATTGCATCTGCTGCGGGTTTGGAGCCATCATTCTGCTCTTTGTCCTCTCCAAGTTTGCCCAGCCTGTGATCATAGAAAAAGTGCGGGTAGATCTTGAATCGGTGATTGTCAAACTTGAAGAGGAAATCCATGAAATTCGGGGCGACTCGCGTATGTTGAACCGTGAATTGGAAGGGAAAAAGGAGCAACTTTCAAAAGAGAAGACAAAAATAGCCCGCCTTCAGGGTGACCTATCCAAAATTGAAGGAGAGTTTGCCGTGTCCAAGAAGAATGCCACCGTACAGAATACCATCGAGGGCAAGCTGGCCAGGGCCTTACAAGAGCTGACCGAAGAGATGAAACGGCTCCAGAAGAAACAACCCCGTAAAAAAGTGGTCAGTTCGATCGGGGGTATTCCGGTGGATAGTGAATACATCATCTTTATCATTGACACCTCCGGCAGTATGCAGCGGTTCGCGTGGAGCCTGGCGCGGAAGAAACTGCGAGAGACCCTTGAGGTATACCCTAAAGTGAAGGGGATACAGGTCATGAACGACATGGGCGATTATATGTTCACACAATACCGCGGCAGGTGGATTCCGGATACCCCGGCCCGTCGCAAGGCCATCATTTCAACGATGATAACCTGGCGGCCCTTCAGTAATTCCAGTCCTGTAGAGGGGATTACCGCGGCCATCAGAACCTACTATGATCCAAAAAAGAAGATCAGCCTCTACGTTTTTGGCGATGAATACAGCGGCTATGAGCCGGAATCGGTTATCCGGGAGGTGGATAGGATTAACAGGGCGGGTCCAGGCGGTGAGCGCCTGGTTCGTATCCATGCGGTGGGGTTTCCCGTCCTCATCGCTGACGCCCGCGGAATCGGCAAGACTGGAGAGCGGTTTGCCACCCTGATGCGAGCCTTGTGTCAGAAGAACGGCGGCACGTTCGTGGGGCTGAACAGGATCAAACCTTAGAACCAAAACCCCGACACCCGCACCTTCCTTTCTCACAGGGCGTTTTCAGCCAACTGGTCGGCGAAGTGTTTGAATGGAAAGACCTCGATGCCATCCTTTGTTTGCAATACGGGCCCGTGGGGATAGACGATGATCCGACGCCGCAACCCGTCAAGCGGTGCAACGGCGCGAAGTCCCTTGCACCAGCCTTCCGTGAAGGTTTTTCCGGACTTTACCTCGACAGCGACGAATTCCCCGCGTCCCCGGGCGAGCAGGAAATCGACTTCGGTCTCGGACCTGGTAGCGGGCGCCCAGTAATACATGTCCTCGAAAATGCCGCGATAGTCCTTATACGCCCGGAGCAATTGCGCCACCATTCCCTCAAAGAGGGCACCCCGTTCCTCGGGAGCCACCACCCCGGATGTGCGCTTCATGGCTCTCACGATGCCGGGATCGCACCAGTACCACTTAGGTAGTTTCCGCTCGCGCACGCGGAGTTTGGCCTCATATGCTGGAAGTCGGAAGCACAAGAGCGTTTCCTCAAGAATGTCAAGGTATCCCGCTACCGTCGTCCTTGCCACCCCGGCTTCCCTGGCGATATTGGTTACGTTAACTGTCTGGCCGTGAAAGAGGGCCGCCAATGGCAGAAAACGTGCGAACCCCGGTAGGTTTCGAACTAGCGCCTCGGCCTGAATCTCTTGTTTGAGGTAGAGCCGGGCATAGGCAGCTAGAGTGTCATCCTTTGCGGTTGAGTCCCAGACGATAGGCAGCAAGCCGAATTGCAGGGCCTCATTGAGATCGAAGCCCGCACCCAATTCCTCGGGCACGAAAGGGTGCATGGATCGGTGCAACGCACGCCCTGCAAGTAGGTTGACATCGGCTCGCTTGAGCTTGCGGGCACTTGATCCACACAGGACGAAGCGTAGACGCTTTTCTTCGATGAACCGATGTACTTCGTTCAGGAGACCAGGCAACCTCTGCACCTCGTCAACAATCACCCATCGAGCGGCTTTGAGCGCGCGCAGTTCGTCTGCGAAAAGGCCCGGATTCGCCAGCAGTCGCTGGAAGGTATCCTCGGCTAGGAGGTCGATCACGTGCCCATCGGGAAAGGTAGCCCGAAGCCATGTGCTCTTGCCTGAGCCACGTGGGCCCATAAGGAAGAAACTCTGTTCCGGGGCTTTGAGTATTCTGGGGAGCATCTTTAGACTACCATGCCGTCATTTTACTTCGAAATATGACGACAATATAGTCGAAAATCTCAGACATGTCAAGTTTGCACAAGCCATCGGGCGGGTCCAGGCGGTGAGCGCCTGGTTCGAATCCATGCGGTGGAGTTTCCCGTCCTCATCGCTGACGCCCGTGGCATCGGCAAGACCGGAGAACGCTTTGCCACCCTGATGCGAGCCTTGTGTCAGAAGAACGGCG
>JASFEQ010000237.1:0-7172 GCA_050124735.1 Desulfobacteraceae bacterium
TTTTTACACAATCGATCAATAGCTTGTGCGTCTAGTGGTGAGAGATACTCTAAGACTTGGCTCTTAAAAAGGAGCGCCCGGGCCTCCAGATCTGAAGCGCTCTGTTCATGATAGAACTGTTTCAGCGTCCTGGAAGCAAACCAGGTGGCAGCCAAAAGAGATACAACTATGATGACTATGTAAGTGGGATAGAGTTGCCAGAGCAACCTTTTCTTTTTTGCCATGGCTTACTCCCTGAACCGATATCCTACTCCACGGACCGTTTCGATATACTTACCGGAACGCCCGAGTTTCTTGCGCAATCCAACGATTTGGACATCCACTGAACGGTCTGTGACAGGATAATCATCCCCTCGGACCGCATCCACGATCTGCGAACGCGTGAAAACCCAACCCGGTCTTCTTGCCAGATAATTCAAGATGCCAAACTCTGTGAAGGTGAGCTGGGCTTGTTCGCCATTGACGAGAACCTCCCGGCGTCCAGGGTGGATTAGGAGGTTGTGGACCTTTAATACGGACTCATCCTCAGGCACCTCTAACGCCCCTCTTCGCAGGACTGCTCTAACTCTAGCTACCAAGATCCTGGGGCTAAAGGGCTTGGTCACATAGTCGTCAGCACCAAGCTCTAACCCTGCGACGATGTCTGCCTCTTCCCCTTTGGCCGTGAGCATGATGATGGGAATATCTCTCGTCTTGGGATCGTTCTTCAAAGCCTTGGCCACGTCCAGACCATCAATACCAGGAAGCATGAGGTCAAGCACAATCAGGTCCGGATGCTCCTTTTGAACGATCTTTAAGCTCTCCTCACCGGATGCGGTACAAATGACAGGATATCCTTCTCTGGCCAGGTTGAACCTCACCAGTTCCAGGATGTCTTCTTCATCGTCCACCACGAGTATGCGTTCTTTTGCCATTTTGAATTCTGCTTTCAGTTTACCCAGATTTTCCAGGTCAGAATGCAATGTAATATAAGGATGTTAGCATTGCATTAGGATTGTGTAAAGATTTTGTTAGATGTTAGGGAAGTGTGTTGGAGAACTGTTAGGTTCTAAATATTTACCCAAGGGTCAGTTGTGCGCAATGCCAGGAGGGAGGGAAGGCTTTTAGACTTTGGGTAGATCGAAAAGGAAATTGGATCCCGTTTCCGTGGCTTCGTACCATATATGACCTCCATGCTTTTCTATGATTTCCTTAACGAGATACAGACCGAGACCCATGCTCTCCGAATTTGTATTGTCTTCTGAAGATATGCGCCCGAACTTTGTGAATAACCGGTCGCGGAATTCTTCAGGGACAGGTTTACCGGTGTTATGCACGTTCATTCTACATTGGAACTGGAGATCCTCTAAACCAATGGCGATCTTACATCCCCTTCCCCCATATTTTATGGCGTTCCTTATGAGGTTCCGGAATATAGCCTTCAACCAGAACCTATCTCCTTGAATGAAATGTGCTTTATGAGGGAGGACGTCTAGATGATTCTCAACGGTGATAGAACGGTCATGAATCTCTTTTGAAACCTCTAACAAGACTGGTTGAACAACCTCTCGGTTCAGGTGCAACGGCTCTCTGGACATTTCTAGCCCACCATTTATAGAAAAGGCCCTCCCTAAGAAGTCTTCAACGTTCCCCATTAAACCCTTCAGAACTGAGAAGAGCTGATCAATTTGATAGGATGCCTTACTATCCATTCTTCCGTAAGCCCCTTTCTTCAGGAGTTTCAGACCCGCCCCGAGGGTAGTTAAAGGCCCCCTGATATCGTGAGACATGATTTTTAGTATATTCAAAATCTCCTCATTTGTACTGGCGAAAATATGGGGACGTGAATTGGCTTCCGTACTTGACGCGTGCCCTACCACGAGGCCATAGAGGCCATGTTTAGCAAAAATGTCGAGAAATGGGCTATTTTTAACCTCTCTCACTCCCCTTGTAGGCGTATTTGTCATTTTCGTCTCCTTGATTGGTGGATTTTTTCATATTCTTTTCAACCTGGCATACAATCCTAGTCTTGCAGTCAGGAAACATAAGTCGAAGCAGCGTGATCAGGTTTTCATCACTCTCTGCCCCCTTGGATATGACTATTATTTCATCCATCCTTACCCCCCCGATACTAGCGTGTAAATATTTACCTCAAATCCCATTCGATCTAATCGGTCGAGCACCTCGCGTAAGTGTGGGGTGCCTTATTTGGACGTAGCCTAGACCTGTTATGTTATGCTTTTATTAGGAAACCGTTAGGAATTTAAGAAAATCACTCCAAGCAAAAATGATGAAAGGCTGTGGATTTGACTTCTTCTTTTGAATGTTTCTGTGCAGAGGGCACTACGCAGTTTGAGAAGAAAAAATTAGATCGGGAGACATTATATGGGATCAACCCTGCTACGTTTGGCGGGTGCAGGGGGGTGTATCTTCCCCCCTACCTGGAATCTGTTGGATTCAAAAAGATACAAAGGGAATTTATCAGCCAGCTCACATTTCCTTTTGAAGTGATTTGTGGCATCAAACCTTAAGCGTGGCAGGTTGATATTATTCTGAATCTTCAAAAGTTGTATCGGAACATAAGATACACGTTGCTATTCTCATTAGGGCCCGCATTTCCTTCAAGGGTAAGATATTCTCCTATGAAAAACCTTCCACCGACAGTTTCATCCATAGGATCTGCGCTGAATCTCCACTTGAACGTCCTCGGCACAAATTTGTGGCTAAAAAGCCATGATTTAAACGTGCTTTTTTCTTGACCCTTTAGACCAACTCCCACATTACTATTTTCTCCTCCCGCGAGCCTTGCGGACTTTTCTTGGAAAAATACGATTTCTCCTTTCACCCTCATCTTCTTTCCGTAGCGTTCAATCTTTTCTTCAGCATCATCAACCAAATTTTTCACTCCATGGAGAAATTTATACTCGTTCAGTGCCCACTTGAAAAGACGTGAGCTACCCCTCGGTCTTTGCGACTCATGTAGCCCCATCATTCCCGAAGGGTCCATTTGATATGCAAGGGATGAACCGGGAATCAATTTATCTAAATCGTTTCTATCTTCGTAGGTAAATCCCAGGTATACATCTAGGCCCTCATTTGAGAAAGATATGGCTGGCCCAAAGTCTAAAGTATACGTACCTTCTTGGACTTGCTCATTTGGGGAATCATCAGCGAACACATTGGTGCATAGGAGAAGTGAACAGATGGCAGCAATAAGTATTGAGCTTTTGTTATAGGAGTAGGCATTGTAGATCATACCCTCACCCCCTTTCAATATCGCCTATCAGTTCGCTGGCGTAAAACCGTGGTCAGTCTGTTTGACAAAAATCTTTCTTATATAATGATACCTTTCTAATTTCTCAGAGTCGGAATTTGCAAAATAACAGAGTGTGATTAGAAAGCTGACTACTTACCCAAAAATAACGCCTCGCACAGGTTTGTCAATGAGATGTTGAGAGATTCCTCCCCTTTGGGAGGTAAACCTCTATATTCTGGAATTTTGCCTTGAGTTCGCTCAGTAGATATTTGGTGAGAATGAATAGAAAGCCCACTCCTTTCCAAAGATTGGCTCAATTATCTACCAACGGAAAAAGTTCCAAACCCTATTTCTCACCAATTATTAACCAATTCCTCACAAAATCCTAATAGAATTTTTCTTTATCTACTAAGCTCTAGTTATTTGCCGGGAGGGAGGTTCTTCCATGAAAAACCAACTAAAACGAGTCCGTGTCATGTTCCTCACACTTTCGGTCTTTTTCTGTATCGCAGTGTTTCATGCTTTTGGAGAGTTTAATCCCGTCCTGGCGGCGGATAAATTCTACAAAGGGAGTCCACCAGCCAAATACATCTTTTTCTTTATTGGTGACGGCATGGGAATACCCCAGCGAACAGCTGCGGAGATGTACAGAAAAAAAAGGTTGCTCATAGACACCTTTCCTGCTCAGGGCATCACCACCACATACGCCGCCGACCGATTCATCACAGGTTCTGCCGCAGCCTCCACTGCCCTCTCAAGCGGTCAAAAGACAAATATCGGGATGATCGGAATGGCTCCGGATCAGCGCCAAGTAAGTACCATTGCCGAAATGGCCAGAGACATGGGCATGAAGGTGGGTATTGTCTCCAGTGTTTCCATTGACCACGCAACGCCTGCCGCATTTTACGCCCATTTCCCCAAAAGGAGCCAATATTATGATATCGCACTTGCCCTTGTAGAGAGCAATTTCGACTTCTTCGGTGGTGGTGGCCTCAAGGATCCTACCGACAAAAAAAAGAAATCCAAATCCTACAAGGGCGATGCCTATGAGATAATCAAAAGGAGCGGTTATAAAATAGTGACTAATAAGTCCGATCTCATGGGGCTGAAACCGGGCGAGGGTAAAATTTTTGCCCGGAATGCCCGGCTCCCAGACGGGAATGCATTGCCTTATGCCATAGACATGACTCCGGAAGATATTACTCTATGCGAGCTCACAGCCAAGGCCATCGAACTGTTGGAAAACCCAAAGGGTTTTTTCCTTATGGTAGAGGGTGGAAAGATTGACTGGGCCTGCCATGCCAACGACGCCACCGCGGCCATAGAAGACACCATCGCCTTTGATCAGGCTGCGCAGGAGGCCGTAGACTTCTACAAAAGGCATCCCCACGATACGTTGATCGTTGTCACCGCTGATCATGAGTGCGGAGGGTTAACCTTGGGATTTGCGGGCACCGAGTATGCTTCTTACTTTGAGGTCCTGAGAAATCAGAACATCTCTTTCCAGAAGTTCTCAGATGAAGTTCTGAAGACCTACAAAGAGGGCTGCAAAGGGAACTGCAAATTTGAGGATGTGAAACCGATGATCACAAAGCATTTTGGCCTCAAGTTTGTTGGAAATCCCAAGGAAGATCGGCTGGTCTTGGAGGATTACCAGATAAAGGTGCTGAGGGAAGCCTACCTTCGTAGCTTGCTCAGCGAAAAGGTGGAATCGAAAGGTCCTTTGACCTCTCTTCTTTATGGCCGCTATGAACCCTTGACCGTTTCCATCACCCGCCTGCTAAACAACAAGGCGGGCCTTGGATGGACCTCCTTTAAGCATACGGGTGTCCCCGTATCCACGTCTGCCATGGGCCTGGGTGCAGAGATCTTTAACGGCTACTATGATAACACCGATGTGGCTCTTAAGATTATGTCTGTTATGGGCATAAGCCCGAAGGTCCATTTCGCAGAACATCAGGATAGACAGCGACTCGCTTCAGGCAATTAGGACCTACTGGCCGTTTTCAATAACCGAAGATTTTGATATCTGTATCAAGTTTTGGGGGCTTGGTGCTCACTGCCTGTCACGCCATGGCCTTAGCGACGGCTGGCGTGCTCCAGGGAGGCAAAAAATCAGTTAATGTTGAAATAGAGGGGAAAAAAGGTTAATGTTGAATGCTGCGGTCTTACCCACAGATAGGCCTCTGTTTTACGGAAAACCGACCTTACTTAGAACCTAAAATACTCTTTCGTCACTGGATTCTATTCGATGGAAAAATATTCTTTTAGTGGAAAGCATATCCTGGTCACAGGGGCAAGCGGCGGGCTCGGATCCGTATTGGTGAGGAAACTGGCAGAGAGCGGCGCCCATTTGGTAATCTCTTCAAGGTCGATACAGGCCCTAAATGAGTTGATCTCTACCCTTCCCGAGCCGACTCGCGCCGTGGCTGTTACTGCCGACCTGTCCAGTCCCGGCGAAGCTGAAATGCTTGCAGAGAAAGCTATTGAGGCCCTAGGGTATATCGACGTCCTTTTCAATATTGCGGGTATCGGCTACTTTGCACTCATGGAAGAGGCCACTGAAGAGAATATGCGCTTTCTTTTCGAGGTAAACACCTTCGCTCCCATGGTACTAATTAAGGGCTTGGTTCCGCAGATGAAAGCCCGGGGCAGTGGACGTATCGTCAATATCGTTTCATGTGCCGGTCGGGTGCCCATACCAACCGTCGGTGTATACGGAGGAAGCAAATCGGCCCTGGCGGTGATGAGCAATACCATGCGGCTGGAGCTTGAGCCTGCGGGCATTGATATCATCAACATCTATCCCGGCACTGTGGACACCTCGTTTGAGGAAAATGCCCTTCGGGAAGAAGAACGCCCCGGTCTTTGTCCCAGGGATCATTGTGGACTTCCAAGATTTGAAATTGCCGAGCAGGTCTTTGCTGCCGCCTCTGGACAACCGGGAGAAGTCTGGCTTGAGCGCCCTGGGAAGTGGCTTTCTATTGGTGCACTGGCCTGGCCCAGCTTTGTTGAGCGCCGTCTTGCGCCCATTCGCGACAAGGTTATCAAGACCAAGTCTCTCAAAACGAAACGCTGGCGTCTGTTGCAGGTTGAGTCAGCCATCGCCTGCAATCTGCGCTGCGTTATGTGCCCCTGGAAAGAGATAAGCAAGAATGCCAAGAATCGAGGGATCATGTCACAGGAGATCTGGGAGTCCATTCGTCCCCATCTCTCTGAAGCTCGAACTATTGATTTTACGGGCGGAGGCGAACCTTTGCTTCAACCAAGATTGGCAGAATGGATCAGCCAGGCAAGATCCGCCGGGTGTGAGACGGGCATACTCACAAATGGCTTCCTCCTAAAAAAAGAGACGGCTCAAAAACTGATCAACGCAGGCCTGGACATGATTTGCGTCTCCATGGATGGTGCCACTGCAGATGTGTACAACGAGATTCGAATAGGGTCTGACTTTGATAAGGTCTGTGAGAACCTGGCCCAGATTGCAGACATCAGGGTTGGGAAAGTGCCCAAGACCTCCATCAATTTTGTCTTGATGCCCATGAATTTTCACCAGGTCGAGGATATGGTCAGACTGGCAGCGAGTCTGGGAGTGGACCAGATCAATTTCAAGCAGTGCGACGTCATTCGGGGTGAGCATGGAAAAGCCTACGGCCTGTTCGAATCTAAAGAAACCAAAGAGACACGGCGCCTGAAAAAGGCACTCTCAAAGGCACGAAGCCTTGCAAAAAAACTGAAAGTCCAGACCACGGCCTTCTCCTTCACCCCGGAAGAGCTTCCTGTGTGCGAACAGGATCCGAGGGATTCATTGTTCATTCGTTATGATGGGGCCGTGGGACCCTGCATCAATCTCGCTATAGGGGGCCCAACCACCTTTCTGGGAAAAGACGTTACCATGCCGATCGTTCATTATGGTTCGCTACCGGATCAGGACCTC
>JASFEQ010000238.1:0-7071 GCA_050124735.1 Desulfobacteraceae bacterium
CGAAGGGTAATTCCCTTCCTCAACTATTGTACTGGCATCTTGCCACCTCCGCTGCTATAATCCCCCACTTAAACAGCCAACGTGAATCCATCACGCGCTATTGGAGAGGAAAATCAATGACCGAAAGCAGAGTTTATGATTACATCGTTATCGGTTCCGGATTTGGAGGCAGCGTCAGTGCGCTGAGGCTTGCCGAGAAGGGATATACGGTGGCCGTCATCGAAGCAGGGAAGCGTTACCGCACCCAGGATTTCGCCAAAAGCAACTGGAATATTTTCAAGTACCTTTGGCTTCCGCCTTTACGCTGCTTCGGCATCTTGCGCATTACCCTCCTTTCGGATGTGATGATCTTGAGCGGTACAGGCGTGGGCGGTGGGAGTCTTGGTTATGCCAACGTTCTTCTGGAACCGCCTGATACATTTTTTGGAGACCCCCAATGGGCGGAAATGGGAGACTGGAAATCAATCCTTGCTCCCCACTATCACACAGCCAAGAAGATGTTAGGGGTCACGCGCAGCGAGAACTTATACCCAGCAGATGAGTTGCTGCGCCAAGTAGCCGAAGACATGGGCAGGGGCCACACATTCCGCCTCCAGGATGTGGGCGTATTTTTCGGCGAGCCGGAGAAAACCGTACCAGACCCATACTTTGGAGGCCGAGGGCCAGACCGAACTGGATGTAACTTCTGTGGCGGATGCCTGGTCGGCTGCCGCTACAATGCAAAAAATACGTTGGATAAAAACTATCTCTACCTGGCTGAGAAGCTTGGAGTGACAGTCTTTCCGGAGACAAAGGCGACACTGATCCACGAACGTCCGAGCGGTGGATACAAAGTAGATACCGTGAGTTCTACTTCACTGTTTTCCAAAGGCCGTCGAACTTTCGAATCACAGAACCTAGTCCTGTCAGCGGGCGCCTTGGGTACAGTGAATCTGCTTCTCAACTGTCGCGAGCAGGGGACCTTGACCCGGCTTTCACCGATGCTCGCTGCGAGGGTCCGCACGAACAGTGAGGCGTTTACAGGTGTCACCGCCAAGAACGATGACACAGACTACTCGGAAGGCATCGCCATTACATCAAGTATCTATCCCGACGAAGTAACCCACATGGAGCCAGTTCGCTATCCTAGAGGCTCGGACCTGATGGGCTTTTTGTCCACTTTCTTGACGGACGGTGGGAATCCCCGCACTCGTCCGCTGAAATGGCTTTGGAACATCATCTGCCATCCACTAACCTTCTTACGCTTTTTTCTTTTGCCATTTGGCTGGGCGCGACGCACGATCATCCTTCTAGTCATGCAGACTTTAGACAACAGTGTTCGGGTCTTTCACAAACGGCGGTGGTGGTGGCCATTTTCTCGCGCGCTCGGCTCTGAGCAAGAGCAAGGAAGGACCAAAGTACCTGCATATATTCCACAAGCGCAGGCCGTAACCAAAGCACTAGCCAAAAAGACTGGCGGTATTCCGGGAAACGCCCTCAATGAGGTTCTTTTTAATGTCGGCCTCACAGCACACATTTTAGGCGGCTGCGTGATTGGAGCAAGCTCGGACTCGGGTGTCATTGATGAGCAGAACAGGGTCTACGGTTACGAGGGAATGTATGTTGTAGACGGATCGATGATACCAGCCAATTTAGGTGTTAATCCCAGCCTGACCATAACTGCGATGGCGGAGCATGCAATGAGCCACATTCCACCGAAACAGGGGGTGTCCTAAACTTCTAACCTACTTTGAGACCTTTGAAAAATGTCCAATTTTGTTCAAGGTCAAGCCTCCGGCCCGTAGGGCCTGCGCCCCGGAGGGGAAGGCGAAGATTTTAACCACAGGAATAAACGATAAGTATTTCGAGGATTAAAATCTGAGTCTGACGTAGCCTGCCCGCCATCGCGAGCCTGAGCTCGCTCAGGCGAGGCGGGCGGGAGATTGGGCAAAAGGGGGCGTTTTTCAAAGGTCTCATTTTCTCAATTTGACTTTTATCTCTCTATCCTCCTCTTCAATCTCATATTCCTTGAATTTGGTGGCGGCGATCATTTCCTCAACCTGTTCTCGACCATAGGTGTAAGCTGGATTGACTCGCAAATAGAGCCTAAAAAGAACATATGAGAGCTTTTCCATGACGTTCAAGGAAGCTTTCCACTTTTCTTTATCCATCTGAGATGAGACACTTGCCGGGTCATATATCCACGCCTCCCCACCTTGCTTCAGCACCCGATAGCATTCTTTTAGCATCCTAACAGGATCCCTTAGCATATGAAGCATGCCCGTACTAATCACCATATCATAGGATTCATCCTCAAATCGAAGCTTGGCTGCGTTACCCACCTCAAAATTCAGTCTGTCGGCCACACCGGCCTTCCGTGCATTGACCAGCGCCATTTTTATCAACCTGCCACTCAGGTCAATCCCATCACATTTGATCAATGGAGACCTTTTGACGACCTCTATGGGAAGATATCCTGGACCGCTACCCAGATCTAATAGGGTCCCTTTTCTCAAACTGGACACGATCTCCTCAGCCACCTGGCTGTAATAGCTCTCTATGACCAATCGGGTCGCCTTCTCATAAAGGGAGGCCAGAGGAGCGGGTATCCTCTCTATGAGCACCCTCCGTTTCACGTCGCTTTGCCTTCTTTCCAGCCCCTTTCATCGTAATAATCTTCAACAAGTCGGGTGATATCATCTCTGCTTAGCGCGGTCTTCCCAAAATAATCTCGAAGGACCAGAGATTGGCCATCTGCGCCTTTTATCGGTTTAAACCAGATTTCGGGAGGTCGATCATCAGCAATCCCAAAGCCCTCTTTTTGGTTGAGTCTTTTGAGGGTATTCCAGATCTGCACTGCAGACTCTCTTAGATGGTTTTCATCCACCTCAAAGCCAGTGGCAGCCGAAAAGAGTTTCTGGCAGAGTTCATAGCTGTAGAATCGGTTATTAAAATGTCTGTTGCAGATGCCCAGACTGCTCAGGATTGTGTACCAGTCTTCTGAATAGCGCGTCATGCGCCCCACATTGAAGCCCAGAGGAGAATCCATGATTCGATCGATTGCCACAGCATCCGCCCCCATCCGATCCAGATGGCGACGGAACAATGGGAGATTCTCCTCTGTCTGGCCAGGCAAATAAGTGGGGGAGCCACCACTCGCGGAGCGGGCGCCCTTTAAAGATATAATCTGCTCAAATTCCATGGTCCCAAGCCCCACAAGTCGCGGCTCCCATAAGACATCGCAGTCTTTAATGATCGGCGCATCAGATTCATATTCTTTGCCCAATGCTTCCAGAAGGGATCGCCAACCTCCGGCCATTATACCGGCCGAACCCTCCCTAGTAGCGATAGCTTCTATCCATTGGTTCAAGGTCTTTTCGTCACGCTTTAGTGGGAGATCAAAATGGGCTGGATCCAGCTTCTCTTCTTCTCGCATGGTGATGAGAAAATCCAGCATGCTGCCTAGAGTGAACATGTCTAAACCGAATCGGTCTAGTCTATCCACCATCCGAAGACTGACCGTTTTATCGGCAGGCTGATTCAGATCAAAGCGATGTCCAATAAAATAAGTACCTAAATAAGAGGTGGTCGTCGTATTAAATCCCTTGTGAGGACCATCCTTCACCGCAAGATGATCCTTATCTGGAGTAAAGCAGGACGGACACCCAAACCGCGTTATTTCTAGCCCACGATAGGCTTCCGGACCATAAAGTTCCGTCGCCTCTTCCTGAGAAAATGTCTGGGTAAAATTTCGGCAGCTAGACAGCTGCTGGATGTAGTTGTCCCAGTTCTCCATGATGCCCAGTTCCAGCACCCTCGGATGGTTCTTGAATCTCTTGAGTCGTGCACGGATGCCAGAGAGCAGGGCCTTGAGTTCGTCCGATTGATGGATCCGAGGACGCTGATCTCCCATGGCAACAATCGCCTTGAGGTTTTTGGAGCCCATGACCGCTCCTAAACCACCGCGACCAAGGGTGGATGCCTTGTCCACCAGAGCCAGGGAAAAGGCCACGCTGTTTTCTCCCGCAGGACCGATGGCGATCACACTACTGCTCTTCCCCGCTTGAGATTTCTTGAGTGCATCGGTGGTCTCGAAGATATCCATTCCCCATAATTCCTGGGCATCTATGAAGGATGCCCCGTCATTCTCCAGGACAAGAACCACGGGCTTTTTGGCGCGGCCGGTGATGATCAGGTGATCAAAACCAGCGCCCTTGAGATTCAGGGCAAAACGCATAGAACCCACCGATTCCGATATGGTACCGTTCAGAGGAAAGCGTGTGGTGGCCACGATTTTAGCGGCTCCCGGCGTGCCCGTGCCCACGAGCGGGCCTGTTCCCAAAATGATAGGATTTTCAGGGGAGAGAGGTTCGGTACCGGAATGATAAGTCTGTTCCATAAGGAATGCGTTCAGACCAAGGCCGCCCAAATAGCCCCGAGCGGCATCAAGGTCAAGCTCTTCTGTCTCATATTCTCCAGAGGTAAGATCCAAGTGGAGAACTTTGCCCATATAGCCAAAAGTACTCATCTATTCTCCTTCTTTCTTAATTCGTTCTTTTCTTCATCAGCTCATTACGCCCGTCATTGCGAGGAGCGTAGCGACGAAGCAATCTGTAGATTAATGTATAAGATCAAAGTTTACGTTTCATCCTTCAAGAAATATGTGTGATATTCCTCATCGCTCAGGTATGCTTTCAACAGCCTCCCTAAGAGATTGAACACCTCCTCCATATCCTCCTCTGACATCCTGCCCCTGATAAGGGACATAAGCTGGTCATCTGAAAACTTCTGGAGATAGTATGTGAGGGTATGTTCATCCACCTCCCGACTCAAACCAAAACCCACAAGGCCATCATATTCTTCCACAAATTTGTGACTATGTTTGGGCATAATGCTCTCTCTCGCGCATTTGAATTATGTAAAATCTTGAAACCTCAAATTGATGACGCTTTCGGAAAAGCTGCAGATACAAGGCGCGCGAATCTTGTCCCCACCTCCTTTTTTTCCATCCTCTCCCCTGGGAGTCTGTGTCGTAAGTCCTCTCTGTCATTGCGAGGAGCCGAAGGCGACGCGGCAATCTCTTTATATCCGATGCATTATGAGATTGCTTCAGTCGTTACACTCCCTCGCAATGACATGACGACATTATCTCCTCCCTGGGAATGAGAGTGACACCACAGAGACTTTAAAAAAGGCGTAGACTTCAACCGGCTTCGTGAAAAAAAGTGAATGAAAGAAAACTTCCCCCCTTTTATAAAGGGGGACCGAGGCCTGCCCGCCATCGCGAGCCGCTCAACCGAGGCGGGCGGGGGGATTTTTGCATCCATGGTGGCTATCCAAACATCTAGAATCCCAAGTTCTGGTTAATAAGCACCACCGATATATCGGACAGCCTGGGCTTGCGGTGGAGAATGGTAGTGATCCGGCAGATGCGTTGGGGGGCATTGCAGTCAGTGCATACACCTGTTTCTGCGCAGGGGGTTTCCATATTCAGACTCTTGGCCCGCATCGGGCCCGCCACCTCCCATACCCTTTTCAGGGCAGAATCAAGGTCGGGTCTTACCTTGTTCATGCCGGCCACAATAATTACCTTCTTCGGGCCAAAGCCCATACCGCTGACACGATTTCCTATCCCATCCACATTGACCACCTCGCCGGTGACTGAGATGGCATTGGCACTACACATAAAGCAGTCGGCGCGACCCTGTTGGAGGCGAATTTCCATATCCTCTTCTTTGCTGAGGTCCTTTTGCCAGTGGTCGAAAACGCTTTTCCCCATGGATTTGATTTCTTCAAGAAGGCCAAGGGACCTCGTGGTATCTGAACCAGCAAACCCAAAGGTCTCACATTCGGAGACCATATCCAGAATCAACGTGCGCGCCTCTTCAACGCTCGATACAAAATGGGCATCAAACTCATGCTTTTTAAGTGCCTTTACACATCTCTCGCCCAACTTCTCCCCTAACCAATTCCCATACGTCTTTTCCATCCTCATCTCCCTTCCTGTCAATATTGCATCTGACCCGCTCTACGGGCCTTTAGAGTGATCCGTCTTGGCCTGTATCGGCCGAAACCCTCCAGGCTACTAACGCTAGATTTCTTGAGATTTGTTATGGATTTCCTGCCGGTGTCTTTCTAACTTGTTTTGATCATTTAGATTTTGGTCATTCGAATTTGTTTCGGGCTTCGGATCTGGGATTTTTTGCAGCTGCGCTGCATTACGATTTCACTGGACTCTGCGAGAGATATTGATTTTGCTCATTTTGTTCTAAAATTTGCTATCTGGCATCTGATATCCGGTATCAAGCCCCCGCCCTGGTCTGTATCAACTCTGCCACGATGCTCACGGCGATCTCCTCCGGTGTCTCGGCGCCTATGTCAAGGCCTATGGGGGCATGGACCCGATCAATATCAGCCTTTGTGAAACCCTCTTCCAGCAAGGCATCGTAAATCATATTTCTCTTGCGCCTGCTCCCGATCATGCCCACATATTTGGCTGGGGTTCTCAAGGCCTGAGTCAACACGGTCTTGTCATGAATGTGGCCTCGGGTAACGATCACAAAATATGAGGATTCATCCACAGGAAATTTATCGAGCACACCCTCAAAGGTGAACTGGTGCACTTTCCAGGCCTCAGGGAAATTACCCGGGTCTGCGAACTCGGCGCGATCATCAACAACCACCACCTTAAATCCTATTTTGGCGGCCAGAGGCACGATCTGCAAGGATACATGTCCACCACCAAATACATAGAGAATCGGCTCAGAGGCCAGCGGCTCCACGAAGAGCTCCAACTCATTGCCTGCCTCATCATGGCAAATAATGATCTTAGGCTCTCCCTGTGTCATGACTTGCCTCAATTCTTCTTTGATGGTGTCTTCTGCTTCCTTTATCCTAGACAGTGCCCCTATGCGTTCGCCATCAGGATCCATGAACATTTTAGGAATAAGTTCTGCCTGCCAGTGATCCGAATTCACAATGGTTGCCACAACCCCTGAACCGCCTCTGCGGTTTACGTCCATAGCCTTTTTAAAGATATCCAGGTGGTTGATGTTTCCGGGTGAGACAGGCTCCAAGAAGATCTCTGCGTCC
>JASFEQ010000239.1:0-7022 GCA_050124735.1 Desulfobacteraceae bacterium
ACGGACTCGAACCGCCGACTAAGTGGTTAACAGCCACCCGCTCTACCAGCTGAGCTACCGGGGATCTAGTAAGACATTCAAATTTATATCAAAAAGAACCGATTGTCTAACAAAATCAAGTTTTAACGTCAATATAATTTTGGATATTTCCACTACATAGTCTTTGCAGACTGTTATACTCACTCTTCTCAATCCCCCCTCACCCTAACCCTCTCCCGCCAGGGGAGAGGGAATGGTTCCGCATCCTGACATGTCTCAAAGCGGTAAATTTTCCTCCCCGTACCCTCATTTCCGGCTGATGATCACCCGGTCGATGGCTCTTCTGCTCCCCTTGCCCCTGTGTTCCGCAGAGTGCCCAAGGGCTACCACGGCCATGAGTTCGCAACTTTCCGGCACATCCAGGATCTTTTCAACGGCTTCCCTGTTGTTGAGGATCTCACCCAGCCATACCGCTCCCAAGCCAAGGTGATGAACAGCCAGAAGCATATTCTGGATACAGGCCCCCATGGCCTGGATGTCTTTGACCCGATTATAGCTTTCATCATTGTCCAGGAACACGGCGATACAAACGGGTGCACCTTTAATAATATGGGCATATTTGGTCTGCCGAGAAAGTTCTATTCTCAACTCGCGATCCCGTACAATAACGAATTTCCAGGGCTGATTGTTAAGTCCAGAAGGCGCCCACGTGCCCATCTCGATGATCCGATCGAGGGTCTGGTCATCCACCTCGTCCGTTGTAAATTTTCGTATGCTTCGACGCGTTCTAATCTCTTCCAGCATTTGCAGCTCCTTTTCTTTTCACAACCCCAATCACATTGGGTATTCTCTGTACCGATTTTACAGCCTCACTTTCTGTGGTACCTGCTTCACAGGTTCCTACAAATGTCATCTCTTTGTCATGGACTCTCACGTAGAGGGTTGCCTCCGGCCCACCCTCAACGTACATGGCACTTCTGATGTGAATAGGGATGGAAAGTAGAATATGGATGAGATCATGGGTCGAGAAGGGCGACCGACTTAAGATGAAAAGGACATGGTTGTCTTTGTCCATCCCAATGGCAGCGGAACCGTATATCTCCTCTCCCTGAGGCCAACCCATCTTCTTGCCATCGCTAATCATCCTGTAGTTCTGCACGACCGTTTTGTACCCCTTGATCACCTGCTTCCAGTCCTTCTGAAGGCGCCGATCCAGAATCTGAACTTCAGGTAGGGAGGCTTCAACAGGATTAAAGCAAAGGAAGGCCCCAAAAGCGGGATTGATATAGGAATTATTGAGGTGTTTGTCATTCCTCATGTATCCCGTGCTCCTCAGAGGTTCCATATTCTGATACATACTTGCGTTGATAGCGGCAAGCAGACCAAATTCTTTACACCACTCTTTTGCTCTCCGGGGTTTGAGGTCCAGTTCTGAGGCAGACAGGAGTCTCAGCGCATGAAGGTTCGGGTCGATTTTAAGGATAACTATCTTATGATTGCAGATCTTGGATCTCATTTTTGGGTCAAACGTTCCAAGATATAGCCCTGGAGTAAGCTCCTGCCAGAGGTGCGTTTGGGCAAAGGGATCCTCATCAGGTGAAACCAAGAGCATGAGAAGTAGTAGCGCACTCCCAAATAGTCGCCTGTTCAACCTGTCTCTCCATGCAGCACTTTTCATCTCTCTCCTCCCAAATTCCAGATTTTCTTCGAGGGAAGGAACGGCTGTCCATGAGTATAGCAAAGACCGCATAGGATTGCGCAAGTCTGGAATTCTCTAAAATGGCGGTTTCATAAAAAAAGATCTTATTTCAATATGTTATGCCGCATCAGAGAAAACGGAGAAAAGGCGCTTTTTGGGAGAATCGCTGTCCGCGCGCTTCATTTGACATTCTTAGTGAAATTGTTATGTTTTGATATCCCATACCCCTTGCCTTGGATTCGAAGATGCTCTATCTTCATTCTGCCCTTGAAAAAACCGGTGGCAATGGTGCGAAGGCCTATCACTGCGCTGCCTGCGGCGGCCTGATCACCCACTCAGACCGACTGATCCTCGTAGGCGGGACCAATAGACACCTCTTCGTAAACCCGGCAGGCGTGGAATGCGACTTTCATACCTTTTATGCCTGTCCGGGTGCAATGGCCGTGGGCGACGCGATGGAGACCCATTCCTGGTTTTCAGGGTATACATGGCGATTGGCCTTCTGCCGAAACTGTGCTCAACACCTGGGCTGGTATTATGAAGCCCTTTTGAAATCCGAGCGCCCGGGGGAGTTCTGGGGGATTCTCATCTCCCACGTTATCAAACAATAGTCAAATAGCCCGAAAAACGAACGACCAGAAAGACGGAGGGATAGGATATGCCTAAACAATTCCAGGAAGTCCCGATTGAGGAGCTTCGAGTCCGTGTGGATCCAGAGTCTCTTCCCTTTGAAAACACAGCGTCCCTTGAACCCCCTAAAGAACGAATCCTGGGTCAGGATAGGGCCAGTGATGCCATCAAATTCGGGATGGGCATGAAGGATAACAATTACCACATATTCATAGCAGGTCCGTCCAAAGCGGGGCTGACTTACACGGCCAGGACCTATCTTGAAGAACAGGCGAAAAAGGAACCAAGGCCGCCCGACTGTTGTTACGTATACAACTTCAAGGAACCGGACAAGCCCAAGAGTCTACGGATTTCAGCTGGGCTGGGCAAAGAACTCAAAAAGGATATGCAGGAGTTTGTTAACACCCTTCAGACAAAACTCCCTGAGGTCTTTGACAGTGAGGACTACCGCGGTAGAGACAGCGACTTGCAACAGGCCGTCGAACGACACCGTCAAGAAATCATTGAAGGGTTGTCTCATGACGCCAAGGAAGAAGGTTTCATGCTTCAGGTCTCTCAGGTAGGCATGGTCATCATTCCAGCCACCAAAGAGGGGCAACCCTTGAGCCAGGAGGAACTGGCCCAACTAAGCGAAGAAGACCGGCAAAAGCTCAAAGAAAAGAGTGATGAACTCCAGGAAAAAATGAAAGGGGCAGTGAGCAAAATTCGAGATCTGGAAGCGGAGTTCAAGGAAAGACAGGAAAAGCTGAAAAGCGACATTGCCCGATTTGTTGTGGGACAGGAGTTGGAATGCTATCGGGAAAAGTATAAGGATGAGTCAGGGGTGACAGAATATCTCAAGGTGGTGCAGGAAGACATTGTGGAGAACATCGATGACTTCATAAAGAAACCGGAAAGCCCACAACAGCAACTCGTGCAGCTTCCTGTCGCCCCCAGAGAGCCCACCTTTCGTAAGTACGATATCAACGTCCTGGTTGACCATTCCGAAACAGAAGGGGCCCCGGTGGTCATTGAATCCAATCCCATTTATCCAAACCTCTTCGGGACTATTGAACGCCAGGCATTGTTCGGCGCCCTGTTTACCGATTTCACCATGATCAAACCGGGTGTCCTTCACAAGGCGAATGGTGGATATCTCGTCATGAATGTGTTGGATCTACTTAGGTGGTATGTCTCCTATGAAGCACTGAAGCGGGCTCTTCGAGATCAGGAAGTTCGGATTGAAGATTTGGGCGAGCTTTACGGCCTGTTCAGCACAAGAACTATTCGTCCTGAGCCTATTCCTCTCAATATCAAAATCGTGCTCACGGGCGATCCCTATCTTTTCGAATTACTTCACGTCTACGATGATCGTTTCCAGAAGCTCTTCAAGGTCAAGGCACACATGGATGACCGGATGGACCGAAAAGATGAGAGCACCATGCAGGTGGCACAAATGATCGGGAACTTCTGTTCTGAGAAAGGCATTCGTCATCTGGATCGAACGGGTGTGGCTCGGATCCTTGAATACAGCATGGAGCGCACCGAAGACCGGGATAAACTTACTCTTGAACTAGGGGACATCAGCGACCTGATCAGAGAGGCCAACTACTTTGCTGGGCAGGATGAGACGGAATTCATCCAGCAGGCTCACGTGGAAGTGGCCATTGAGAAGCGCATTTTTAGATCCAATTTATGGGAGGAGCGGATCAAAGAACTGGTGGAGAAAGATATTTTCTGGATCGAAACCGATGGTTCCAAAATCGGACAGATCAATGGGATCTCTATTCTCATGACAGGTGATCACGAATTTGGCAAACCCAACCGGATTACTGCGACAGTCTCTGTGGGTCGTGAGGGTGTGGTTGCCATCGAACGTGAATCCAAGATGAGTGGCAACATCCACACCAAGGGCGTCATGATACTGACCGGCTTTCTTAAAGAACGCTTTGCCCATAACAAGCCCCTCTCCCTCACGGCAACCCTGTGTTTTGAGCAAAGCTATGGACTGGTGGAAGGGGACAGCGCTTCCAGCACAGAGCTTTTCGCCCTCTTAAGCGCCTTGGCGAGGATCCCCATCTACCAAGGGATCGCTGTGACAGGTTCGATCAGCCAGAAAGGGGAGATCCAGGCCGTGGGTGGTGTGACCCACAAGGTGGAGGCCTTTTTTGACATCTGCAAACACAAGGGTCTCAATGGCGGTCAGGGCGTTATCATCCCGGAAAAGAACGTCCGAAACCTCATGCTCAAGCAAGAAGTTATTCATAGTGTGAAAGGCGGGCAGTTCCACATCTGGCCCATTTCCACCGTTGAGCAGGGCATTGAAATTTTGACGGGCGTGGAAGCTGGAGAACGCCAACCTGATGGGACCTACCCCGAAGGCACCCTCTTTAGTAAGGTGGATGAACGCTTTTTGGAAATTGCGGAAATTGTCAAGAAATTCGCCAAAGAGGAAGAAGAGGGGGAGAAGTCGGGTGAAGAAGAGTAGGATTACTTTTCCTCTAAAAGGGTTGACGGATAGCCGGCGAATGTTTACAAGGATCACATGAAGCGTTTAGAGGTTATGAGATGACATCTGAGGAAATGATCTCCATAAGTGAAGTTCATCTTGAGTCCGATCCCAACAGGGGGAATATGGTGGTTCTCAAAGAAAAGGCAGAGGCAGAGCGCTATTTCATGATGTTCGTCGGCGATGCGGAATTTGCCGCCATTGCCAAGGAAAAAGGCCTGGTTGAACCGAAACGCCCTCTAACCCATGAACTCTACCTGAGTATCATGGACAAACTGCAACTGGAGTTCCTTCGCATCGAGATCCACGACATGCAGCAAGAGACCTTTTATGCCCACGTGATCTTGCGTGCCAATGGGGAAGAGCATGCTATCGACAGTAGACCGAGCGATGCAGTCGCGCTTGCCCTGAACAGGAAGGTCCCCATTTTGGTCCGCCAGGACCTATTTCGCCGCAAGCTTACGCAGGAAGAAGTTAAAGAATATGAGGGGCTTGTAAAAAGCGTAAAGTTTTAGGTGTTGAACAGAGAATCACGAAAAACCGGTTTTTGAGAGGCTGACGGAAAATGTCCATATGCAAGGCTTCCGAAATGCCGAGGAATGAGGCGTACATATAAGTACGGCGCAATGACGAGGGATGAGGGTAACGCTGCAGATGGGCGTTTTCCGAAAGCCTTACAGCAAACCTTGACACCCAACCTTCTTCTTCATATCCTGCCTTGATCGGACTGCCCTTCCTATCATATCAAACAGGATACTTTACATGTACCGAGCCCAACTCCGCTGGCAACCCATAGCCATTCTCCTGGTCTGTGCCCTGACCTGGGGGGCCAACATGGCTATCGTCAAGATGGCGTTTCGCGAGCTGGAGCCCCTGTTCATGGCTGGCCTGCGCTCTCTGGTGGCCAGCGCCTGCCTCTACATCTGGATGAGGGCCAAAGGGATTACCATCTTTCCTTCCAGAAGTATTCTTTTCCACGGAATCGTGATTGGATTTCTCTTCGGATCGGAGTTTGCTCTCATCTATGTGGGCCTCAAGTACACGCTTGCGTCAAGGATGTATGTGCTCCTTTACACATCCCCTTTTTTCGTGGCACTGGGCGCCCATTTCTTCTTAAAGGGGGATCGCCTCCATCCCTGGAAGGCGGGAGGTCTGGTCCTGGCCTTTGTCGGCGTAGTGGCCTTGTTTTCCAAAGATCTGGGCTCTTTCTCCTTCAGCGCTTTCCCCGGCGATCTCTTGGCCCTGGCTGCGGGCATGGTGTGGGCCGCCACGACGCTATATGTCAAGAAGTATCTGGCATATCAGACGGTGCCCTTACAGACCCTTTTCTACCAGGTCTTCTTTTCTGCGCCTCTATTGTTTTTCCTGAGCCTTATGCTGGAAAATCCCACCTTCTCCAACCTTTCGTTGTTTGGAGCCTTTTCCCTGTTTTATCAATGTATCATCGTGGCCTTCCTCAGCTACCTGGCCTGGTTCGAGCTCATCCACCGTTACCCCGTCAGTCTGCTCCACGCCTTTTCGTTTTTCACGCCCGTCTTTGGCGTGTTTCTGAGCGGCGCCCTTATTTTGGGTGAAATCATCGGAACCAATCTGATCTTTGCCCTCACTCTGGTGAGCGTAGGCATGGTCCTGGTCAACCGCCAAACCAAGGCTGAAGCGGATTCGAAAAGGGGATGCAAGCCCAGTTAGTATTTTTGTAATTGTCATTGCGAGCCCTTCGAGTACCTCGGGGTAAACTCCCCGAAGGGAGCGCGGCAATCTCATCCTTCACTCCGAGATTGCTTCGTCGTCCCGCGGAGTTCGGGACTCCTCGCAATGACGGGTGAGAAATCTCTCCCCTCGCAATGACACTTTAGTTATCGCGTGTGTATTAGTTGCAAGCTAGTTAGCTAATGGGACTTGGCGTACTTACCGGTCTTATATAAAGGTTGGTAGAAAACATCATCGCTAAAGCGCCAGAAATGGTTGAGGGCCGAGACCTTTCTCCTTATAGACCACCTGACCATGTCATGGATAAAACCCGGCTTTTTGTTGAAAGGGCACACGTTAATGCATTGATAGCAGTCAATATGGTACATGCCCTGTTCCGTCTTTGCCCCGTTCACGTACCAGAATCGAAGGCATTTCAGATCCTCTCTCGCAGGCCGCTTCGTTCCCGAGACCGCTGTTTGTTTTGCTAATGAGGGGGGAAATAGAGACTTTGGAAGCCAGCAGAAGAACCCTTAG
>JASFEQ010000240.1:0-7017 GCA_050124735.1 Desulfobacteraceae bacterium
TGTTGTGCTCGAGATCTTTGTTTTCTAACTCTTGGACCCTTTGTGCCAGTTCTTCATAGGTAGGCTTATTCCCCATGGGAAGATCCTCCTGTGGACCAGTAAACAAAAAAGCCTTCACCAGAAGAGGTCGATTCATCCTGATGAAGGCGCCTTAGTTTTGTGCCACAGTCCATTCCTACCCCATAGATTGACGGGTTAGGTTCTTAAAGTTGCAAAAGGCCTCCCACGAATAATAATGCGAACTAATCTTTATAAGAATATTAAAGAATTGTCAAATATTCCTCATGTTCCATCTGAAAGATTCTACATAAAATATTCCACAGGAGGATCTCAAATTCTTGCTATTGGTCCGCAGGTGGCAATCTTGCGCAAGGGACGGCTGAAAGAAGAGATAGAGAGAAGGGAGGGATTGATACTGGCGATGATTAGAGAAGCGGAGATGCCCAAACAACACTCCTCATTAGCGTTTTCCAGATGCGAGCATCTCCGCTCTAGGTGGATGGAACCCACAAGGGTGCCATAGACTTTATTTCTAGGATGAGCAAAATTCAGTTTCAAGACTGATTTATTGATTACAAAATACGTATTTTTTGTACGTTACTGGAGAGATAGGAGGTAAGATCTAAGATTGGATTTCTTATTCCGGATGCCGAGTTTCGTTCTGATCCTCAGTCTATGCGTATCCACGGTTCTCGCAGACAGGTTCAACAGATTTGCTATCTGTTTCGTGGTTTTGCCATGCCTTACGAGGGCCGCGATCTGCATCTCCGAGGGAGTTAGGTTATAATCCGTTAGGTACAAATTTCGCGAAAACGGAGAAACAATGTCATTAAGGTTTGATTCGAGGATATCGAGGTAGGCCTTTTGTTTCTTATTCAATCCACCATTTTTTAGCTTTTCCAGATAGGGTTCAACCAACTCTCTCACATTAAAGAGGACTTTTTCCTCCAGCTCTCTCTCATCTTCATCCCGTCTTTTGAGCAAGACTTTCAGCGCGACATTGACTTCTTCCAGGTTAGCAGCCTGTGTCTCCAATTCCTTTTCTCTTTCTCTTAAGGCTTTTTCAGCCTGCTTCCCCTCGGTAATATCTAAAGCGATGAGGAGAGCTGAATCAGGGTTCGATTTATTGCCCTTTAAAGGCGTTATAACCGTGTGATACCAGCGTTCCTCATCTTGCACACGCGTTTTCTCTTTGTAAATTCCTCGCTTTCCCGAACGAATAACCGATCTTATAGTACTCATCTGCCTGTCTGCTATCTCCTTGGGAAACAAGTCATACATGGTCTTCCCGATAAAATCTTCTGGCTGTCCTCCCAAGTTTTCAGATCCTCTGTGATTAAGGAAGATGAAGACCCCCTCGCTGTTCACCATGGCTATGACTTCTTCTGACGATTCCACAAGGCTGCGATACTGCTCTTCGCTCTCACGCAGAGCCTCTTCCATTTGCTTTTGCTCATGGATGTCTATGGCCATCTCATAACGCACCATCCTACCGTCCGGCCACTTTATTGCCCGATCAATACATCGATACCACCTTTTGTCCACCTTGTTCTGGAACTCCCAGATGTGGGGCTTTCCCGTGTTTTCGCCAAAAATGAGGGGATTTGTGCAGAAATCGCAGGGTGCCCCTAAATTCTGGAAGACCTTGTAGCATTTCTTTCCAACGATATTCTTACCAAATTGGGCTTTGACCGCCGAATTTACGTACAATATTTCATAAGTCTCAGGACCCGCCACATACACGGGCTCATCAATGCTGTCAAAGATAGAGATGAGTTCCTCGTTGGCGACCTGAAGATCCGCTTCTAATCCCTCGCGTTTAGAGAGCTCCGCCTCTAATTCCTGGACTTCCTTTGCCAATTCTTCGTAGGTTGGTTTTCGCGTCATCAGAAAATTTCCTAACCGCCCGACGGCCAAGGCCGAAATGCCAAATGCCAAAGCTCAAATGCCAAATTCACCCCGTTGAATAGGGAATATGAACATCGAGGCTCGTAACTTTCAAAGGGTCGAAACCTTTTAGGGTCCATCCGGAATATGTCGCTGTTATTCAATGGGGTAAATGCCAAATGTCCAAACCAAAAGCACAAAAGAATGGCTACTTCTTGGCATTAGGATTTTGGATTTTATTTGACACCTGCCCTGTGGAATCCCCTTCAGGGGTCCGCTACGCGGAATTCCACAGGGTAAAGATTTTGAAATTTGGAATTGCTCGAAGTAACTGAAGATCTCCTAACCTTCGCAATAATACCTATAAAATGCGTAGGGATTTGTCAAATATTCCTCAAATTGGTCTTGAAGGCCTATGGAGCTTACAGAGGATGCTGAAAATGGGTATGGAAGAAGGGGGGGGGAGAAGTTGTGGAGGGGCCTCCGCGTTAGGTCATTGGCAGCTAAATATCCTTGAAATCTGCGGCTCGTATGTCGGCTCCTATCTTCTTGAGTTCATTGGTGAATTCCTCTACCAGTCGTTTTAAAGTCAACTGATGCTCGTCCTGATAAAATAGAAACAGACTCATCATTTTTCGCTGCTCTTTGACCTGCAAATGTCTTGTTAGGCCCATTTGCTGAGCCAGTGGCTGAAGGTCGTGTAGGATTTGAGGGACATTATCATACCTCTCAGACGGGTCCCTCTTTGTGGCCCGGAGGATGAATTCAGACAGTTTTTCTGGCAGATCGGGAATCGACCTGCGTGGGTCGGGAACCTCCTTATTCACATGCAGTGACATCACTTCAGAGGGATCGTTTCCGGCAAAGGGCCTCTGTCCTGTAACCATTTCATAAGTGGTGATTCCCAATGCGTAGATATCCGAGCGCTCATCCACGGGATCGCCTTGAATCTTTTCCGGGGGCGCGTACAGGACGCTGCCCGGCCAACACAAATCATCCACGGTTCCCGGACAGACGGCCAATCCGAAATCAACGATTTTTGCCCTGTAATCGGGTTGGATAAAAATGTTCCCGGGTTTGATATCTTGGTGCACGATACCGTTCTCATGAGCATATGCCAGTCCGGCGCATACCTGTAAGACGATATCCAGGACTCTTCGCGGAAGGAGCCTTTCCATTTTTTCCAAGACATAATCCAGTGGCACACCCTCCAGATACTCCATGATGATGAAAATTGTCCTGTAGAGTTCTTCGATGTCGTACACCTTTATGATGTTCTCATGGTTCAAGCGAGCAATGGTTTTGGCCTCATTTCGGAATTTCTCTGAAAACTCAGGGTCCATGGCCATGTCATGGTTGAGCATTTTTATGGCAACGGGCATATTTAAGCTGGCATGAGTCCCCTTGTAAACATTGCTATAGCCACCCCGGCCCAAAATTTCTGTGATCACATATTTGCCGATCGTCCGGTCGGCGGTCATTCTTTCGGAGGAGAATCGGCGCGTGATGAGATCGGTCAAAAAACCCCTGAGGTCAGGATATGTTTCACACATCGTATCAAACTGGTGCCGGTTGATACGCCAGAGTTTCATGTCGGTTTCTGCCTCCACATGGGCCCTTCGGGGTTCACCCGTAAAAATGGCCATCTCTCCTATTAAGTCTCCCTCTCGGCGGCGGGCGATGGGATGCGTCATTCCGTCCTTTTCCAGATTGACGACGCAAGTCCCTTCCTGGATAAGATAGAGGGTATTTCCTTCATCTCCCTGTGAAATGAATCTCTCTCCTGCCTGAACGTGCTCTGGCGTCATCGTGTTCAGTAAAGGGCATCTGGCGTCATGAGCCAGGCAATCGAACAGGGGTACCCGCATGAGGAATTCCAGGTCCCTGGGGTACATCCTCTTTCTTAGTACAGCCGTCTCATCCATAGGGAGTTCTGCGGGGGCTGGATGAAATTTGACCCCCAAGAGATAGTACTCCTTCTTGTCTGGACTCTCACGTCCCCATACAACTTTTCCCTTGAAGGCCTGCCAGACTTGCTCATCAGGGAGGCGCATCTGAATATCGAGGGAAGAACCCTTTCTGAATCTGAGACAGGATTCCAAAAGCAGCCCCCCCTCACTCTTATTGATCACATTAACGAGTAGCGTATCCGGTCTGTCTTCAGTCGCCTTCCCGGTTCTTTCGCTGGACTTGGGATAGGCCACCCCCACTTCGGGCGTTTTCAAGACCTCTCGGGGATGCTGTCTGCGCTCTTTTCGTTTCTTCATGATGTCCTCCGAAGACTAAGCGCCTGTTCAAAAATATTTTTCACCGCCCACTCACCCCCTCGCTAAACTCGGGAGCTCGTTCGAGGCGCAGAGTACACCCCAGTTGAATAAGCTTCGCATTCAACGGGGCAAGCAAGAGAAAATCTGAGGAAGAGAAGGCGAAGTCGCTCAAAAACTCCCGCCTCATGGCGGGGGATCTCGATAAAGCTTCATCGAGACAGATGTGGAAGCCTCTTGAGAAAGAAAAAAGCTCGCTTATTTCTTTCTCAAAGGGCATTCCACATGCAGTTTTAGAGCGACCGTTATCAGCCTATCTATCCAGTCAATCCTGTTTATCCTGTCTAAAAAAAATGAGGAAACAGTTCAGATGTTCTTTTCAACAGTAGGGCGGTGTTGAGGAGGATCAGTGTGAAAAGAGATTTGCTGCTAGCAAGATTGCGAGGACTGGCGTTGTAGAACGAGAAGGAAGCAATGCGTTCATCGAGTTGCAGTCAGCAAGAAGAGTCCTGGTCACACCTCGGCCCCTACCACCGTAATGTTGTCCTTGCCCCCAGCATCAAGCGCAGCAGAGACAAGGGCGTCCAGCTTTCCTTGCAAGTCCTTGTTCAACAGAAGAACGGATATCATTTCCTTTTCAGGGACTTCGTCATGAAGACCGTCCGTTGAAAGGAGGAGGATATCCTCTGTTTGGATCTCGAACCTGCCAGCATGTGCTTCGAAATTCCCACTCCCTATGCAATCAAAGAGCACGTTCTTGAGGGGGTGAACCCTTGCCTCCTCTTGATCTATCTCGCCTTCTGCCAAGAGGAGCCCTGGGATCGTGTCATCCTCGGTAATTCGCTGAAGCTTCCCTTCGCGGAATAGGTAGAGACGGCTATCTCCCACGTGGGCCCAAGTGACGCTTCCATTACCCACATAGGCCACGGTCATGGTGGTGCCCATTCCTTTGAGGTCGGGGACCTCGTCCACCATATCAAGGATACTGCGGTTGGCGATCTCCATCAATTCCACAAGGTGTCTTTCTATAGATTGCGAATGAGGGTCAAATTCCGCCATGCTATCTCTAGCCCTTTCCGAGGCTTTTTCACCAGCCGCCTGTCCACCAAGCCCGTCGAACACACCGAGAAGGGCCGAGCCATCGTCGAACTCTTTGACGAAACACATGTCCTCGTTTTTGTCTCTTAATCGTCCTTGGTGTGTAATTGAAAACGTTTTCATAGGTAATGGTTCGTTCGAATGGTGAAAGCAGGAATGGGTGAGAGGCTTAATGGGTAAGCCCATAGCGGCCCGATCTTTATGAGTATAGTAGATGAGGAGGTGGTGTGTCAAAGGAAAAGGGAGCCGAAGGCTTTGGGGAGGCTCCCCTGACGGTGCTAAGGGAGCACCCCGGTTGAATAGTAAGGATTCAACGGGTAAACTTCGTTCGAGGACCGCTTCGCTCGAGGAGCGTTGCACTCGAGGAGGATTTCATTTTCAATTCGCCTCAAGTCCGTAAGGACGCGCGTTTGGCCGAGATTGGAATAATCGTATCGGAGTGAGAAAACTAGGACCCTTTCAAATTCACGATCAAACTATTCCTTTTAGGGGCATTTGTCCTCAGAATTAACAAAACCACAGCAGCCAAAAGCACCAGTGAGACGATTCCCAGGGCAATAAATGTGGCCTCGATGCTCCATCTGTCCTGGATTCCTCCGACCATTTTCACGGCCAGGGCCCCCACGCCAAAGGTGAGGACGAATTTGGTCCCATAGGCTGAGTGATGAAAGCGCTGGGGAGTAAACCGGGCCACGAGCGTGTTCTCAATGGGTTGCATTCCGAGCAGAAAGAAGAAGTAAATCAGGGCCAGGACAACCAGAGGAAGGTCATGAACCATGGCCATGAGAAAGGCCGCTACCATGCTCACAGCGTGAAACGTCAGATAGGAGTACCTGGGCTCGTAACGCTCGGCTACCACGCCGCCTGCGTACTGACCCAGGATCCCCAGGAGGAATATGAAAGAGGTTATGGTCGTAGCGACCAGGTTGCCGGAAAGATCTCCTCCCCACAGATCACTGAGGGCCTGAAGGATCCCCTGATTTTTCAGTTCAAAATAAGCGGGCAGCACCACACTTGACCCTCGATATGCAATGCCTGCCAGCATCATGGCCACAAGAAGGATGATAAAGGCTTGCAGTAGCCCGTTGTCTCCCTCTACCACTGACTCTTCTTTCTCAGCTTTGGGCTCGGTGAGAGAAAGGACCCACATCAGCCCCATCCCCATGAGATTCAGTATGCCCAATGCGAGGTACACAGCCCGGGGTCCCCAGAGCCAGTTGCTAATTCCCGCCAAAAGGGGTGCTGTGGCCAGGCCTAAGTTCCCAAACATGCCGTGGTATCCCAGGCCCATGCTCATTCGCTCCACGCCTTTTGAAATCATGCCCAGCCCTACCGGGTGATAGATCCCGGTGAAGAGTCCTACCCCAGCCAACGCAACGGAAAAGAGAGCCGGGGAATCCGTCCAATAGGCTGCAAATAGACCGCTCAAACCCGCTCCCAGGAAAAAGAGGAGCATGAACGGCTTGGCCCCAAAACGATCGGCCAGTATTCCCCAGGGAAGTGCGGTAATGCCGTAAAGCAAATACATCCAAAAAGAGAGACCGAGCACCTGAGCCATATCTAGGCCTAGGTGTCCAGTCAGGGGCAACACCACAGCTGGAAAGACCAGCATATTAAAGTGGGTTATGAAGTGACCAAAACAAGAAGTGATCAGAATGCTTTGTTCTTGGGGTTTCATTTGGGTAATTATTAGTTAAAGGTTATTGGTTAGTAGTTCTATCTCTTTTCCGGAGCACTCAGCGGCACAAAAAAATAAGCTCATATCAGA
>JASFEQ010000241.1:0-7001 GCA_050124735.1 Desulfobacteraceae bacterium
ACGTGGAGCCGATTCACAACCCGGCTTATTACAACGGCCATCAGGCCATTGTGTTAAGCGTCTTTATCCTCAGCGGGGTCGATGCAGTTGAGTTCGGCGAGCGTCTGCAGAAAGAGGTCCGGGAGATGGAGCAGTCCCTGCCCTGGGGCTACGTTCTTGATTTTGCTACCTTCCAGCCCGAACTGATCAAAAAAGCCGTCAGCGGCATGGTGGTCAATGTGATCGAAAGTGTGATCATCGTCCTGGTGGTGGTCATGCTGCTGCTGGGGCTTCGAACCGGCCTGATTGTGGGCTCGTTCATCCCCCTGGTCATGCTTTTCGGGGTTTTGATGATGTACGCGCTGGGGATCGATATGGAACGCATGTCGCTGGCTACCATGATCATCGCTCTGGGTATGTTCGTGGACAACGCCATTGTGGTATCCGATGACATTAAGGTCAACCTGGAGTCGGGAATGGAGCGCAAGGAGGCCGTTTTAAAAACCGGCAGCTCGCTCGCAATTCCCCTGCTCACTAGCACGCTGACAACAGTTTTCGCCTTCGGCCCGATTCTGCTTCAAATCGGGACGACGGGCGATTACACCTCCTCGCTGGGTTCGGTGATGATTATCCTGTTGATGGGTTCCTGGTTTTTCTCCATGTTTTCCTCCACCAGCATGTGCTACTGGTTTTTAAAGGCCAAGCCAACCTCTGGCGCTGATCAGCAACAGGCCACCGATCCCTACCAGGGAAAATTCTATCAGCTCTACCGCGGCATCCTCAAATTATCCCTGCGCTTCCGGATTCTGGTGCTGGTGTTGACGGGCGGCATTTTTGTTCTGGCAGTATATGCGCTGACTCTTATCCCTCAGGCCTTTTTCCCAGGCGGGGACCGCAACCAGTATCTGGTTTATCTCGATCTGCCCGCCGGAACGCGCATCGAGGAGACCGACCGGACCGTGAGAGATCTCAGTGCCTGGCTGCAGGATAAGGAACAAAATCCTGAAATCACCGGAACCATCGCCTATGTGGGCAACGGCGGGCCGCGTTTTTTCCTCTCACTGGCGCCGGTGGACCCGGATCCCTTCGTCGCATTCTTAATCGTCAACACCCAGACCGGCGAACAGGTGCCCGGGCTGGTCACACGCACGAGTCAGTATATTCTGGATCATTTTCCCAACGTGCGCGGCCGGGTCAAGGCCATGTGGCTTGGCGGCAGTGAAACCGGCCTGTTTCAAATCCGACTCAGCGGGCCCAGCATAAAGGTGTTGCAGACGCAGGCCGAGCAGTTGATGGCTACGCTGCGCAAGATCCCCGGCACCATCGATATCAAGCAGGATTGGAACAACCGGGTGATGACGGCCAAAGCGGATGTCGATCAGGCCCGCGCCCGCCGCGCCGGGGTGACATCCAAGGATGTGGCCGACGCCCTAGACTTTTTTGTCGACGGTGCGACGGCCACCGATTATCATGAGGGCAATGTTGCGATCCCCATCGTCGGGCGCGGCGTCAAGGCCGAAAGGGAATCCCCTGAAAGCCTGGGTACGATCGGCATTCTTACGGAAACTGGCGGCAGCGTGCCGCTCAACCAGGTTGCCGATGTCTATACCGTCGGTGAGCTGAACCGTATTATGCGCTACAATCAGGAGCGTACCATCACCGTCAGCGCCAAAAACCAGGTGCTCAAGGCGTCCGAAATCTTCGCGGCCCTTAAACCGACCCTGGAGGAGATGGATTTTCCGAAAAACCACTTTTGGGAAGTCGGGGGCGAGCTGGAAGACGCGGCCCGGGCCCAGAAGAACCTGGCGAAATGGTTTTTGCCCTGCTTTGGCGGCATTGTGTTTTTGCTGGTCTGGCAGTTTAACTCCATCCGGCGGGCCGCCATCATTATTCTAACGATGCCACTGGTCCTCGTCGGATCCGTAGTCGGTCTGCTAGTGATGCAAGCCGAATTTGGATTTATGGTCATCCTGGGGCTGCTGGCCCTGGCCGGATCGATTGTGAACAATGGCATCGTCATGATCGATAAAATCGATGAGAACCGGCGCGACGGGCAAACCCCCTATGATGCAGTGATCAATTCGGCCGTCAGCCGCTTCCGGCCGATTCTGCTTTCGGTTTCCACGACCATGCTCGGATTCTCGCCGCTGATCATCAATCATGATCCGCTTTTTTACGGCATGGCGTCTGTCATGTTCTTCGGTCTGGGCATCGGCAGTTTATTTACGCTAAACTATGTTCCGGCGCTTTACAGCATATTTTTTCGGGTCAAAATTTCCGAAGATAACCTACCTGGCTGAACCGCAACAGCGAGCGCATTCCCAGCAGCCTGTCGGAGGGCAGCACAGATTTAGCGGTCTTTGGCGGATTCCGCTCATCGGGTCTTTGGGGTTAGCGAGCGACTCTGAAATAGATAGAAAGGTCTTCATTGAGTCTTTGGCCGCTGGTCTCGGCCGTCGGGGTGATAGCGGAATGGATGCTGGAGGGAATGTGCAGGGTCAGCGGGAAAAACCATGTCTGTTGTCTTTAGCCGAAAGGAGTATCCCATGATTTATGGATCGAGGCGACTGTTATTCTGCAAAAGAGGTCTGCTTTACTTGCTGGCACTGCCGCTCATGGGCTTTCTGGTGAGCGGTTGTGCCATGGTTGGCCCGGATTACATAAAGCCACCTCCTGCCCCCGAGCAGAAAGCGTGGATCGAGCAGAGAGACCCGAAAATCAAGACAGAGCCGACGGATCTTGCCAGTTGGTGGCTGGTATTCGATGATCCGGTCTTGAACAGCCTTGTGGAGCAAGCCTACCAGCAAAACCTGTCCCTTCGAATCGCGGGGCTTCGGATTTTGGAGGCCCGAGCCCGGTTAGGCATCGCTTCAGGCCTTCTTTATCCGCAACAGCAACAGGGCTCGGGGGGTGCCGCCTATAACAAGATAAGCCAGAACAGACTTAACTTACCTCCCGGGTTCGTGGATCAGATTGATACCGGTTTTAATACCTACGATCTGGCATTTGATGCTTTCTGGGAGCTTGATTTCTGGGGCAAGTTCCGTCGTAACGTGGAATCTGGCCTTGGGACCCTGGAGGCCTCTATCGCAAGCTATGACGACGCCCTGGTCTCACTCACAGCCGAGGTGGCCCGCACTTATGTGGCCATTCGCACCTTTGAGGAGCGGCTGGAAATTGCGCGAGAGAACGTGAGGATTCAGCAACGTTCCCTGCAAATTGCCGAAATTCGCTTTAAGGGGGGTGAGGTGACGGAGCTGGATGTAGCACAGGCAAAGGCCCTTCTGGGTCAGACACAGGCCTTGATTCCCCGACTGTCAAGAGATCTGCGACAAGCCAAAAATGCCCTCAGCATCCTGCTTGGAAAAGTCCCGAGTGAACTCAATGAGATTCTGGCCGGGCCAAAGTCGATACCCGGGGTACCGGCTGAAGTGGCCGTGGGGGTTCCTGCCGAATTGCTCCGACGACGTCCGGATATTAGATTGGCAGAGCGTCAACTCGCTTCCCAAAGTCCCCGCATCGGGATTGCCAAAGCGGAGCTTTACCCAGCATTTAATCTGTTGGGTACCATCGGTTTGTCTTCTCGCAATTCCAGTAATTTTTTTGACGCGGATAGCGTCACAGGTTTAGGCGGTGCCAGTTTCACATGGAATATTCTGAATTACGGGCGCATCAAAAACAATGTCCGAGTCCAAGATGCCCGGTTCCAAGAGCTTGCCGTCAACTATCAGAACACGGTGCTCAGGGCCGCTCAAGAGGTGGAAGATGCTATGGTGGCATTCTTGCGAACCCAAGAGGAGGCCAAGTTCTTATCATCCAGCGTTCAAGCATACAAACGTTCGGTCGACCTTTCACTTCTTCAGTATCGGGAGGGCCTTGTGGATTATCAGCGTGTGTTGGATACACAGCGATTTTTGACGCAGTCGCAAGAGACCTATGTGACAAGGAAGGGAGATATCCTTATCAACCTGGTGGCCATGTACAAGGCATTGGGCGGGGGTTGGCAGATTCGAGAGGGCAAGGATTTCGTTCCCGAAGAGATCAGTGTGGAAATGGCCCAGCGAACAGACTGGGGTGAGCTCTTGTCCTTGGAGGAACAGAAACCACCCCCCGAAGAGGACCGAAAATTATGGCGTTCGCCTGATTGGTAGGAGCCGTGTCAATATGGCTGTGAAATGAAAGACCGGTCGTTGCAGCAAGCTATCGCGGCAAGCGTGGAGTCTGGGTGCCCCTCCCCTCACGGCAAATTCCAAATTCCAATACCCAAACAACAAACAAATACGAAATACAAATGACCAAATTTCCTAAAACTCCTGATCGCGATGAATCTCCCTGGAGTCCCCATGAATAGGGCCGGGGGATTCGCTGCCTTCGGTAGTTCTCGATGTTTTGAGCATTTGAATTTATCTGATTTGGAATTGTTTGTGATTTGGGATTTGGTGCTTGTGATTTTATGATCATTTAGTGCGATTACGAATGATTTCACTGAATAAGACCAAACCAGGGCGAGTCGGCCCTGCCTCAAATGGATAATTATATGTTCGGAAATATACGTATACCATTCACTGACATTCAAGTAGGGAGATTTCTCTTTCTATTCATCTCCATGGTGCTCATGTTTGTCCTCCGTCCCTTTCTAACGGAGCGTGTGGCCCTCGGCTATCTCATGGAGATCTTCTTACTTCTGATTTTCCTTTCTGCCGTTTATGCCGTCAGCCAAAAAAGAATCACTCTGATCATAGCCCTGCTCCTGGTTCTGCTGATGGAAATTCTGCAATTGTTTAGTTATCTCAAGGACAGTCCCGCCTTAGACACCCTAAGCAATATCCTGGGAGGCATTTTGTTGGCCTACACGGCCACAGTGATCCTCTTCCACTTGTTCAGGGAAGATAAGATTACGGGCGATATGATCATGGGTGCGATCTGCGCCTATTTCCTCATGGGATTGGTCTGGGCTTTCGCATATTCCACCTTGGAGTTTTTCCAGCCCGGCTCTTTTCAGATGCCCCAGGGAACAGTTAATCAAGCGACCTTTACCTATTACAGCTATGTGACCCTTACCACGCTCGGTTACGGGGAGATCACACCCGTCAGTGCGCCGGCACGATCATTTGCCCTTTTGGAGGCCATGATGGGCCAGCTTTATCTAGCCGTTCTCATTGCCAGGCTGGTGGGAATTCATATCGCACAATCGAGCCGCTCATAGCGGAAAAACGGGCTCGTGTAACTCGCCCCTCCATCACTCGCCCCTCCAGGTGATCTTTATTACATCAATATAAATTGGAGGGCGGAGTTACACGACGCCGGTTAGTGTCTAAAATACATAGTATTTCTCCAGAAATTGGGGGTTTTACCCTATTGAAATCCACCCGGGTCTAAACTAATCTTGGAAATAGATTGCTTTAAAATATTGATTAATTCAACTTAACTTACTATAAAATATATTGTTTTAACTAATTGTAAAGCAATTGACTCCGATGACCAGGGAACGTCCAAAGAATTTAGAAACGAAAAGATTGTAGCTGAGCAAAATGGCAAAGGTAAAAGAGAGAGATGCCACAGCGGAAATTAGTTCTGCGCCGGGCAAAATGGAATTCAGCCGGCCTGCTGATGATACGCTCCTCGTGAAGCTCAGCGGAGACTGGGAAATTGGAAGTGATCTACCGTCTGCAGAAGAGGCTCAGAAGCAGATTGAGGCGGAAACGGTTATCCGGCGTATTGCTTTCCATACTAATGAGATTACCGGATGGGACAGCGGTCTAGTCATCTTCTTGAAAGAAATCGTTAGCCAATGCGCCCAGCAGGGTATTCAGGTTGATGAGGCGGGTCTGCCGGAGGGGGTGCAACGGCTCCTGGAACTCGCCACCGCGGTCCCTGAAAAGAAAGATGCCCGGAAAGAAGCTGCCCGACAGCCGTTTCTTGCCATGGTTGGCGAAAAAACAATGGTCTTCGTAGAGTCGGCCCGTGACATGCTCAGGTTCATTGGGGAAGCCTCTGTGGCCTTTGGCAAACTCCTCATGGGCAAGGCGCGCTTCCGCCGTTCTGACCTCACCCTGACTATTCAGCAGTGTGGTGTACAAGCCCTGCCCATCGTCTCTCTCATTAGCCTGCTGGTAGGCTTGATTCTCGCCTTTGTGGGTGCTGTACAGCTCAAAATATTCGGGGCCGAAATATATGTGGCAAGCATAGTGGGCATCGCCATGGTCCGCGTGATGGGAGCCATCATGACCGGCATTATCATGGCAGGACGCACCGGTGCCGCCTTTGCTGCGGAACTGGGCACCATGACGGTGAACGAAGAGATCGATGCACTCTCCACCATGGGTGTCTCACCCATGGAATTTCTCGTCTTACCGCGGATGCTTGCTCTCATGTTGATGATGCCCCTTCTCTGTCTTTATGCAGATCTTATGGGGGTCCTGGGTGGTTTTATTGTGGGCGTGGGCATGCTGGATCTGGGTGTGGTGGAGTACTACAACATGACAAAGGCATCCGTCAGTTTGAACAACTTGTGGATAGGGCTCTTTCACAGTGCCGTATTTGGCATCCTGGTGGCCCTTTCCGGTTGCCTGAGAGGAATGCAGTGCGGCCGCAGCGCCTCTGCGGTGGGAGATGCGGCCACGTCGGCGGTGGTGACCGGAATTGTAAGCATTATCGTGGCCACTGCCATCATAACAATCATCTGCAACGCGCTGGGGATATAGAGAAATGGAGTAATGGAGTGATGGAGTACTGGAGTACTGGGAAAAGGGGAGAGATTTGAATTTGTGAAATCATGATTGTGATCCAGATGTGTGGACAATGATAGATAAACAGGCACATATAACTGTTCAGGACCTGACCATGGCCTATGGTGATTTTGTGCTCATGCGGGACCTCGAATTCACGGTCAACCGCGGAGACGTCTTTATCATTATGGGTGGGAGCGGTTGCGGCAAGAGCACACTGATGAAGATTATGGTCGGCCTCAAGTCACCAGCCAAGGGACAGGTATTGTATGGGGATGTGAGCTTCTGGGACTC
>JASFEQ010000242.1:0-6971 GCA_050124735.1 Desulfobacteraceae bacterium
TCCTGTTTGTGACACACAATATTGAGGAAGCCATACTATTGGGGACAAAGATCCTGGTCCTGGGAACAGATCCGGGAAGGGTTCTTCAGCTCTTCGACAACCCCATTCCGCCGCCGAGGATTGCCACTGATCCAGGTTTCTCTGAATTCTGGAAAAAGCTCTACAACCTTTTGGGACACGAGGATGAGTAAGCTTTGGGCAGCATCTCTTTTCTAAGAAGGACGATTTACCAGGCCTCTTTTTTGGCCCTTGTCATTGCCGTATGGGCTTACTTCGTAAGGGAGCAGGCCACTGAAATGGCCATGCCCCCGCCCTGGGAGGTAGGTAGGGTCTTTTTAAATTTCATCATTACTGGCGAACTTCTCTTCAAGCTCTACTATACCGTACTCGCGATCCTGGTAGGGTTGGTCGTCTCTATTATCATTGCCATTATAATGACCTCCTCCGCACTCCTCTACACGAGGGCTGCTTATGTGGTAGAGGTTCTCACGAGCATTTTTCACCCCATGCCCTCTGTGGCGATGATCCCCCTGGTCATTGTCTGGGTAGGAATCGGATTTGAGGGGGTTGTGGCCCTTACGATCAACTCCTGCCTGTGGCCCATTCTGTTGAATTCCTATACCGGCTTTCGGGCTGTCCACAAGACCTATATGGAGGTGGGCCGAAATGTGGGTTTAAGGAAGTTTAAACTTATCCTGCACGTAATGATCCCTTCGGCGCTGCCATACCTGCTGGCAGGCCTCAAGGTGGGCTGGGCCAGGAGCTGGAGGACGGTTGTGGCTGCGGAAATGGTATTTGGAACGACTTCGGCTTCAGAGGGGATTGGCTGGTTCATCTTTGAAGCCCTGCAATATGTCAACTTCAGTCAGATCCTGTCCGGAGTATTCGTTATCATTCTCTTTGGCATATTTATGGAGCGCGGGGTGTTTGAGACCATTGAGAAGAAGACGGTCATTCGGTGGGGGATGTCAAAATAGGTAGGAAACTCCTTTTATGAGTAAATCTCAAGAAGCCATTGCGATTCCGCCAAAGCCGGAGCTGGGTAAGCTAAAGGGATACTTGACTGGCAAGACAGCCACTCAGGTGGGGTGGCTCTTGTTCTGCCTGGTTGTTTGGGAAATCCTTTTTCGTTCCCAGATCACCAGTGAGCTCCTTTTCCCTTCGATCCTCGATGTGATAGCCCAGTTCTGGACCCGGTCGGGTGAGCTGTTTCTGAGGGTAAGCGTTACCCTCCGGTACATCCTCTACGCCATGGCCATCTCGCTTTTCCTCAGTTTTTTCCTCACATTTCTGTCCATGAGATCAAGATATGTGGCCAGTGTCATGGAGATGATTCTGGCCATGATGCATCCGCTTCCCTCTGTGGCCCTTCTGCCCCTCCTCATTATCTGGTTCGGATTGGGATCCTTTTCTCTGCTCATCGTCGTGCTCAATTCCGCCCTTTGGCCCATCTTCCTCAATGCCTATACAGGGTTCAGGACGGTTCATCAGACCTACGTTGAGGTGGGGAGGAACATCGGATTGCGTGGTCTAAAGCTTTTCTGGCATGTGGTCCTCCCTTCAGCCCTTCCTTACCTCATTACCGGTTTTGAAATCTCATGGGCCAGGAGCTGGCGAGCCGCAATCGCCGTAGAATTGGTCTTCGGGGCAGCCACCACGTCAGGGGGCATCGGGTGGACCATCTACATGTCCTACTTTGATATGGAGACGCCCCTGATGATTGCCGCCATTTTCACCGTTGCCATAGTCGGTGTTCTGGCAGAAAAGCTGGGTATGGAAAACCTGGAAAAGAAAACCGTCCTGAGGTGGGGTATGATCCAGAGGACGGAGACCATGGGTGCACAGTAGACGATCTGATCGCAAATCGCTCTATTAGCCCACGTTAAACACTTCTAAACGGACCACAGGCTTAGCAATAGGTTGATTCTGGATTCTGGATCCTGGATTATTAAAGGAGCAAGAGCATCCCGTCTATCTCTACCCAGTATCAAGGATCTAGTATCCAGCATCGCTTCGCAGACCAAAATCCTGGTCTAACCTGAGCGTTTCTTCGCTTAACCACAAAACGTCTTGCGCAATGAAATTAGAACTCCACAAGCACAGGATAGAAGGCGTCGAATGGGGCAAGACGACCAAGATCCAGGGACACACCTTACTTGTAAATAAGACAGAACTGATCAAGGCCCTGACAAAAGACTCGAACCCTATCGCGAATGTGGTTATTTGTCGGCCAGGGGAAAAGGTGAGGATCACGAACATCCTGGATATTGTGGAACCCCGCGCTAAGGCAAAGGGCGGGGGAGAAGTCTTCCCAGGTTTTTTGAGCACTTCAGAAAAAGTGGGAAATGGTGTGACGAATGTGCTGGAAGGCGTTGCCGTCATGGAGGTGGCCTCCATCCCTCGAGTCCAGGAAGGCCTGATTGACATGGGGGGCGTGGGGGCAACATACTCTCCATTTTCCCAGACGAATAACATTGTTCTGGTCTTTGAGCGGGCGGCGGGGACCGCCTTGACCGAATTTGAAATGCAGGTGAGACTCGCCGGGTTAAAGGCCGGCAACTATTTGGCCAAAGCGAGCCTGGACAGGAATCCAGATGAGAATGAGACATTTGAATTGGACTTGGAAAAGACCGGCTCGGAACAAGACAAAGGGCTTAAACGAATCGGTTATATTTACATGCTCCAATCTCAGGGATTCCTCCGCGATACCTTTCTCCACGGGCGTAGCATGAGTAAACTCACTGCAACCCAAATTCATCCCAACGAGATAATGGATGGGGCCATTGTCAGCGGCAATTACGTCATTCCCGCCAACCGCAATCCCACATACTTTCATTTGAACAACCCTATCATAAGGGAGCTCTACATGCGCAATGGCCATGATCTCCTGTTCAGTGGTTTGGTGGTATGCAACGAGCACAGTCGATTGGAGGACAAGGAAAGGACGGCTCAGGAAGTCGTAGAAACCTTAAAAAAATGTGATGTTGAGGGGGTCATCATCACCAAGGAAGGGGGCGGGAACGCGGACACGGACCTGATGTTCATGTGCAGGTCCTGTGAGTCTCAAGGCATTCGGACGGTTCTCCTGAGCAATGAAGGGGCGGGCCCAGACGGGAGGGATCCCTCTCTCGCCCATATCACCCCTGAGGCGGATGGCTTTGTGACGACCGGCAATAACGATGAGCCTGTGGAGCTTGACCCTGTGGATAAGCTTATCGGACGAGGACCCCTTCCCGGGGTCACTGAAAACCTGAAGGGGAAATTGACCGTCCCTGTTTCACGTATCAGCGGCGCAGCCAACCTCTTGGGTTATGGTATGCTGACGTGCACCTCCAACTAGTGTCAGGGCCTTTTTAAGCCTTCTCTCTTATTTCTTTGAATTTCTTACCGATTGCCTCGATATCAGCAACCATCTCCATAAAGCTGGCCTGCTGTTCGTAGACATCTGCAGGAATCGCTTCTTTCACATCAGGTTCGAGGATATGATATACGGGAAGTCCCAACGAGACTCCTCCCAATGGACCGGCGAAGCTGGGGTCACCGAGGGTTACGGTCTCGGCGGTAATTTCAGCGCCTTCTATATCGGTTGCCCCAAGGACCACCACCAAATTGTCAGCCCCATTCTCTTCTGCTAACCTTTTGATGGCGGCCTGATTCTCCATGTCCATGGCTCCTGCCGCCGTTCAGACGAAACATTCAGTCACGGCGAAAATAATCTCCGCACCCGCAGCCTCCAGACAGGCCGCGATGGCAGGTCCCGGCACACCATCCCTCTCACCCAAGATGATGGCCTTCTTTCCTTTGAACATGCAATGATCCTCCTATCTTCATATTTACGAGTTTTTGAAATTTATTGAATGCGTAAGCTTATTAATGCCATCCCATATCTGCCACGTCCTAGCTCTTTCCCTTTTTCCCTGGATTTGCCTCAATGAGAAAGGACATGCCATCCGAGAGCTGGGACATTCTCCCCAGAAACAGGCTCCCCTTGGAAACAAACATGGCATTGCTTATTTCTCCCCGCTTGATGGCATCGATGGCATGGCCCATAAAGGGTACGGCAGCCGGTACGTGTCCTTGCGTGGGGGAAAACCCTGGCATCCCATGCCTCAGGACAAATTCGTTGATCTCAGTCTTGTCGATCTCTTTTCTCAATGCCGCCAGGGCGCCAATCATCCGATAATTATTTAGGGGGACGTTGCCGCTGCCCGAAGGGACAGTGACTTCAGGGTTGTGCATTTCTGTCCCATACTTGTCCACCTCGGTGACCTTCTTTCCTATCCTGTCCAAAGGCTTCACCACTAGGGACTCCATGATGTGCTGTTGAGATGAGCCTGAGCCGATGTCATGCTTGCCCACGCTATCCAAACGCAGGATGGGGGTCTCATGGTCGTCTTCAGAGACCAGGAATGCGATGCCACCCAGCACATCCTCCAATATGGGCATATCATTTGAAAGATGGCCCTTGAACTTCATGCCCAGTTTGGCCAGACACCCCCCGCCGACCACCGCAACCCTCTTGAAAACGCCCGATTTAACCAGGCCCGCGGCATTGACGATGGCATAGATTGGGGCAGCGCAGAAGGCCTTGATGTCGCAGCCGGTCGCATTGATACATCCGCACATTTCCCCGATGGCCTTGGAGAGACTTCCACCTCCCCGGTTATACCGATCGCCCACGGCCTCCTCCGAACAACTGAGAATAAAATCAATTTCTTCTGGGCTGATTTGGGCTTGCTTCAGGAGGTGCTTCAGCACGAGGGCACCGGAGGCCTTGGCCATCAGGTTCTCCATCAATACCTGGGCTTTCAGGGTGTCGTCTTGGTCGTGATGGCTGTGGAAACAACCCACCACACGCCCTTGGTGATAGAGGGGCAAGGAGCCTTGTCCTTTAACCTTCTCCTGGATCCGCTCCATATCCACGCCCGTTTCGATTTTCTTGGTATCCATCCCCTCCCAAAAGGGATGTCCTTCCAATTTCTGGCGGAAAAGGGGCGCAGCGTCTTTCTCAAACCAGATGAGGTCAAAATCATCAGCCAACTTCAAGAGGCCGAGAAACTCATCCTCCGGCATGATCTCGCCGTAAACCCCATACCGGGAGGCGTCTTTGAGGGGATGTTCATACCAGGGTTGCTTCACGCCGTTCAGGGCATCAGGATGAAGGTTTCCGATAAAGACCTGATTTGGCGCATATCCCACCGCATCTTCAAAGGACCGTAGGTGTTCTTCTATGCGGGGTAACAGGGGTTCCTGGCTATCGGCCACCTCACGGTCCGGCTTCGATCCATATCTTACGAAGCCGGGCGTATGGACAAGGGCATAAGCACATGCTTTAATGATGGGGTCGGTCATGGTCAATGGGTCTCCTGTTAAGATTCAACAAGATCTGCAACAAAGTTTTTGAGCTTTTTCCGATCTACATCTCCTGCCAGCCTATCCACTTCTTTCCCATCTTTAAAAAGAAGATAGGTGGGTAAATTCATGACCCGTAGATTCAAACATAACCTGCGGTTTTGTGAGGCGTCAACCTTAACCACCTTCAAAACGTTTTCATAGTCTGATGCCATCTCCTCCACGTAGGGCATCAAAGCAAGGCAAGGCCCACATCGGGGTCCCCAGAAGTCCACCAACACGGGCTGTTGGGATTGGACCACCTCCTGGTCAAAATTATCTTTGTTCACTTCTTTAAGCATCTATCCCTCCAATAATTTCGCAGTTTCCACTGACATATTTTTAAGAGCCCAATTTGAATTGAGGGAATGTCCCATGACTCATTAACGAACAGTGGCTGCCTTTCATGGGTCGGTCGAACAATATGCCTGCGTGGGTCTGCGGTCAAATTCTAGAATACTGTTTGACCTTCTAACTTCGTCTGCATCGCTTCAAGGGCCTTCTCCACCAGCGTTCGTCGTAAAGACTTCTCTTGCTCCGCACTCTTGGTGGGATCACCCAGGGGATGGGGAATGGCTACGGCAGGAATGATTCTGTTCGCACCCACCGTTTTGGAGATGGGCACAATGGTGCAGATATGCACGGTCAAGATCCCCGCCTTCTCCAGTTCTTTTGCCATCGTTGCCCCGCAACGGGTACATGATCCTCACGTGGAGCTGATGATGACAGCCTGGACGCCATCTTTGAGGAGATCTCTTGCGATATCCTGGGCGAACTTCTTTGCATTGGCCACTGTAGTGCCGTTACCCACCGTGGCATAGTAGTAGGGGTATAGATCTCCGATGACTCCCTCCCGCTCTAAATCCCTGATCACATCCAAGGGGAGTACGCGGTGAGGGTCCTGATTGGCATAGGTGGGATCATACCCACCGTGGGTCGTCTCATACGTCTCAGGGCCCAGCGCTTCGACGCTCTGAATATCGTACTTTCCATACTTGGACGCGCTGGATGACTCCACATGGTCTGGATTTCCCTTGGGCACAATGCCGCCACTCGTGATGAGGGCGAGGGTTATCTTGCTTAAATCCTCTATGGGGGGGGAGGGCTCGACCCGATCGAAAACGGGCATGGGATACTCGGTGACAAAAGGGTCTCCCTTCATCTTACGCAAGAGCATGTCCACCGCCCTGGTGGCCCCTCTCTCTTTGGCAAAGGTGTTTTTACGAACACCCCTTGGTATGTATCCTTCCTCTGCCGGAGACCCAAGGGACTCTCCTCTTGCCAATTTAAGCGCAAGGCCCGCCATTTTTTGGGCCGCATCCTTCATCCCCATGCTGGAAGGCTTGGTTTCGATGATGTAGACAGACTTCTTGTACAACTCCACGCCCGGGTTCTCAGGGAACATCCCGGTTACGGCAGGAATTGCGAGGCGCCCGGCCACCTCCTCGCATACGGCACCGCAGGCAGTACCATATCTTCCCGCATTGAAGGCGGGGCCAGCCAACAACAGATCCGGACTGTACCCTTTGATCAATTCCAGAACGGCCTCTTTGGCCGTCTCCAGATTCTCATTAAAATGG
>JASFEQ010000243.1:0-6967 GCA_050124735.1 Desulfobacteraceae bacterium
TTTGATACCCCGCATGATCAAGATAGAGAAAAGGATAATGATGACGACCAACCCCACCAATCCCAGTTCTTCGGCCACGATGGAAAGAATGAAATCTGTATGGGGCTCTGGCAGATAAAAGAGCTTCTGCTTGCTGTTCCCCAGTCCCACACCGAGAATGCCTCCAGAGCCGAAAGCCAAGAAGGAATGAATGATCTGAAATCCGAGGCCTTGTGGATCCTCCCAGGGGTTGAGAAAGGCCCACCACCGCTTCAGTCGATAATCTGCCTGCCAAACAAGCCACATGAGAACCGGCATGGATACGAGCAATACGGCCAGAAGATGCAAGATATTGACGCCGCCCACGAAAACAAGGATCAGAAGCCAGCAACCTATGATGACAGAGGTTCCCAGATCTGGCTGAAAAAGAATGAGAATCATGAAGGTCCCCGCCACAAGGAGATGGGGGGCCAGTCCTTTTGAAAAAAGGGCCATGTTGGGGCCCTTCTTGGCCATGGAGTAGGCCATGTAAATGGCCAGTGACAACTTTGCCAGCTCCGAAGGCTGGAAAGAGAAACCCGCATAACGTAGCCAACGCGTGGCCCCTCCAATCTTCACGCCCATCCCCGGGATAAGGAGTAAGACCAGAAGGGTCAGGCTCAGAAAAAGCAGGGGATAAATCAGCTTGCGGTAGAAGTGGCAGGGGATGTTTTTGGCAAATATGAGCAAACAAAGACCCAGGAGACAGAAGGTCCCCTGCTTTTTCAGGAAGTAGTAGCTATCCCCCAGCTTGTGAGCCGCGAGGAGGGAGCTGGCACTGTAAATGGCCACCAATCCCAGACCCAAAAGCATGAGGGTCGGAATGAGGAGCGAATAGTCATATCCTCTATGTGCCTGCTTCTTACTCGCCATGATCAAGTCTTTCCACTTCTTCTCTGAAGACCCTTCCCCTGTGTGCGTAGTCGGTAAACATATCAAAGCTGGAACATGCAGGAGCCAGCAAAACCACATCATTGGGCTTAGATGATAAAAAGGATTGGGATACCGCATCCCCCATATCCTCAGCCAAGGCGAAAGGGATCATTCCTTCAAACGCGTCCGCCAGAATGTGCTTGGCTTCACCCAGGAATATGGCTTTTCTCACTCTTCCTGTTGCGGCCTTGACCAAAGGCAAGTAGTCTGCTCCCTTGTGTCGGCCTCCAGCTATGAGGACAATGGGTCTGTCAAAAGTGACAACAGCCCTTGATGCGGCATCCACATTGGTTGCCTTGGAGTCATTGTAAAAGTCCACGCCCCTGAGGAGTCTCACATGCTCCAGACGGTTGGATAGCCCATGGAACTGCTCGATGGTGCGCTGTATGGTCCGGGGCCCGATATGCAAAACCAGGCCGATCAGGATAACACCCATGAGATTCTCCAGGTTGTGTCTCCCGGGGAGCTTGAATTTCTCCAGCCCAAAAGACGCCTCTTTCTCGCCGGGCAAATGGGCCTTTATGAATTTATCCTCCATGTGGGCGTGACGGTTCTCCCCCCTCTCCATCCCATAGCGGAGAACAGATACACCCCCGGCCGGTTCAAACTGAGACAATACTTGGTCATCATCGTTCAATATGGCGTACTGACCAGGCCCCTGATTCTTGAAGATGCTGAGTTTGGATCGCACATAGGCCTGGTAGTTGGGATATCGATCCAGGTGGTCAGGGGTGATATTTAGCAGCAGAGAGATCATGGGCGAAAAATTCTCCATGGTATCCAGTTGAAAACTGCTCACTTCCACCAGGGCATAGTCGGCCTTCCAATGGCCAGCAACATAATCCATGAGAGGTGTTCCAATGTTTCCGCCCACGAATGCCTTCAACCCTGCACCTTTTAACATGGAACCTAAAAAGGCAGTGGCGGTCGATTTTCCGTTAGTCCCCGTGACGGCCACAAGGGGCGTATCCATCAGTCGGCTTGCCAGCTCCATTTCACCTAGGATGGGAATACCCGCTTCATCTGCAGCTTTCAGGGGCCCTATATCAAGGGGGACACCTGGACTCACAATAATTGTGTCAGCATTCAAAAAGGTCTTCTCCTTATGGCCACCTGTCTCCAGTTCTATTCCCAATTGCAATGTGTCGTGCAACAACGTGCTATCTATCTCCGTCTCTTCCCTGAGCTCGCTCACCCCAACTTGAGCGCCTTGTTTAGATAGATACCGCGCTACGGAGAGCCCCGATTTCCCCAGGCCGACTACGAGGACCTTTTTATTAGGGTCTTCCACGTCTTTCCCAGATCCTTGGACACAGGGGCATAAAAATGCTTTTCATGGAAAACGCTCAAACGCCTTGAGCTCCATGAACTCAAACCAAAATCGGTCAAACGGCAGTAAACATGTAACGGATTGGTCATGTGCTGAATCCATTTTTTGTAGAGTTTCATGGTCATCTCTTTCTAATCATGCTCCTCACGAGAATCCGTTTAGCCTGGCGAACAACTGATCCATACAATCGATTCATGCGTTCTGCGGTTTTCCCTATGGTGGTTGTTCCTTCTGTTTAGAAATCAACATGCGCATATCCCGAATTACCTCAGCTTGAGCGTGCCCATGGACAATAGGGCCAAAATAATAGCGATGATCCAGAAACGAACGGTAACCTTTGACTCTGGCCAGCCCTTCAATTCGAAATGATGATGGATGGGGGCCATACGAAAAATCCTTTGCCCACCGGTCATCTTGAAATAGGCGACCTGAAGGATCACGGAGATGGTCTCAAAGACAAATATGCCACCCACAAGAATGAGGACCAGTTCCTGCTTGGTGATCACGGCCACTGTGCCCAAAACGGCACCCAGAGGTAGAGACCCCACGTCGCCCATAAAGAGTTCCGCGGGGTAAGCGTTATACCACAAAAAGCCGAGACTGGCCCCTAAGACGGCCCCGCACAACACAGTGAGCTCACCACTGCCTGCCACGTATGGGATCTGAAGATAAGAGGCTGTCTTCACGTTTCCCGAGAGATAGGCAAAGATGAGGTAACTACTAAAAGCCACGATGATGGGTCCTATGGCAAGTCCGTCCAGTCCATCGGTTAGATTCACTGCATTGGAGGCCCCCACGATAATGAATACGGCCATGGGGATATATGCCCACCCCAGGTCAGGGGTGATGGCCTTGAAAAAAGGGACATTTAAGCGAGAGTCGAACCCTGGGTAAAGGTACAGAACAATGGCCACAACCAGTGCCACAAGGACCTGCAGAGTAAATTTGGACTTGATGCTCAGTCCACGGCTGCTCTTCCGAATGGTCTTGAGGTAGTCATCCACAAACCCGATGAGACCGAAACAGACGATGACAAACATGACCAGCCAGACAAAAACATTCTTAAGTTCAGCCCAGAAGAGTGTGGACGCCATGATGATAGGTAGAAGAAGACAGCCACCCATGGTGGGTGTGCCCACCTTGTTGATGTGATTGGGGGGTCCGTCATCTCGAACATACTGTCCCACCTGCATGGTCCGTAGTCTCTTGATGGCCCACACCCCAAGAATAAAGAAGATCACAAGGGAGGTCAGGGTAGTGAGAATGGTCCTGAATGTGATGTATCGAAAAACATTCAGCCATGATATGTCTGTTTGAAAGAGGTAGATGAGTTTGTAAAGCATTTATGACCTCTTGCTTTGAGGCTGTCGGAAAAACCCCATCTGCCGTTCGGCAGGCCGTTCGACAAGCTCACGGCCCTGAGCAAAGTCGAAGGGCGGCGTTACCCTCATCCCTCGTCACTGCGGCGTACTTCTATGTACGCCTCATTCCTCGGGATTTCGGAAGCCTTGCACATGGACATTTTCCATCAGCCTCTCAGAAACCGGTTTTTCCGCAGTCCCTTTATCAGTATTCCTCTTGGTCCTTTCCTTTGAGATACCCGGCCACGATTTCAAGCTGCATCCTTCGAGAGCCCTTAAGGAGAATCACGTCTCCCTTATTCATGCTGGCCCCTATTTCTTTCGCCATTTCCTCATGGCTTCTGGCCTCAGCAGCCCTCTCTTTTGGAAAGCCCTTACTCACAGCGCCCTCTATCATCTGCGGGGCGTGTTCCCCCATGGCCAGAAAGTAAAAGGCGCCCCTTTCCGCCACCATGTTCCCCGCTTCCAGATGTGCGGGGACGGTTTCATCTCCCAGTTCCAACATCTCACCCAATCCCACAATTAGCCTGCCTTCGCCCGTAACCAGTGCCTTTGCCGAATCGAGGGCCGCCTTGAGGGACGCGGGATTGCAATTGTAGGTGTCATCCACAAGGATGATGCCATCGGCAAGATGGCTGATCATAAAGCGACCCTTTATCCCCTCAAAGGCTTCGAGCCCTTCCCGGATGTGCTCAGCGGACGCCTCAAGGCCGAAGGCAAGGGCAGATGCAGCCAGGGCATTGAAGACATTTTGGAGCCCGGGGACGCGCAGTCTAACCCCCTGGGTCTGGCCGAAAAACCGCAAATCGAAAACCGTGCCTTCCTTACCCAAGCTCTGAATTTTCTCAGCCCGTATTTGATTCTCGGGTCTCAGGCCAAAGGTTGTAACCTTTCTTTGAAAGGGTGACGCCGCACTTAGGAGCAGTTCGTCGTCACCATTCAAAATAGCCTGGCTTTTCTCGGGCATCTTTTCCAGCAACTCCACTTTCGCCCTGGCTACGGCGTTGATATCGCCCAGTCCTTCCAGGTGGGCCCTTCCCACATTGGTGATGAGACCCATATCCGGCTCTGCGATCTCAGTCAGACGGGCAATCTCTCCGGCTCGATTCATGCCCATTTCCAGCACCGCTCTTCGGTGTTCTTTCTCCAACAACAGCAACGTGAGGGGCAGGCCAATCAGATTGTTCAGATTCCCCTCATTCTTCAAGGTCAGGGCATTCAGTCCCAAGATCCTGGCAGCCATCTCCTTGGTGGTGGTCTTTCCCACGCTACCGGTGATTGCGGCCACCGGGATAGGGTATTCCCTTCTCCACCAATTCCCCAGATCTCCAAGGGCCCGCAATGTATCAGTCACCGAAATGAGGACAGGATTCCTCGTCGCAGAAATCTCAGGCCTATGGCCCTTCTGTATCACGGCACCTACGGCGCCCTTATCAATGGCCTGCCTCAAGAAATCATGGCCGTCATATCTCTCGCCTTTGAGGGCCCAAAAGAGCTCTGCCTGGGCTATTTTTCTTGAATCCGTGCTCAGACCGCTGATAACCGCCTCGCGGGAGCCAGATATGAGTTCCCCTTGAATCGGCGTAATGATTGTCCCTGCGGTTATCTCGCCCCATCTAGGTGTCATTCGTCATTCGTCGTTCGTCATTCGTCATTAGTCATCTATCACTCTTCCTTGGGACTCAGAGGCAACTTTCCTCTTATAACTATCGCCCGAGGACGCAACTACAGATCACAAATGACCCCGGTGAAATCGTCCCGCTAGGGTGGGCCCCAGTTGAATAGGTTTCACATTCAACGGGGCAAAAATTTCACAGGGCAGGCAAGTGACCAGTGACTAATGACCAACTTCAGAGGCAGCCCGGGCAGCCTCCTTTCGGTCATCGAAGCGTTTTCGTTGTCCACCCACAATTTGGTAGTCCTCGTGACCTTTCCCTGCAATCAGTACCAGATCCCTTTCATCGGCCAGTGCAACGGCCTTAAATATGGCTTGCCGTCGGTCCGCTTCAACAAAATATCCCGACCCCGTGAAAGGCCTTTGGGGGGAATTGTTCAATCGGATGAGGCCTGTCGCTTGGATCCCCTTCTCGATTTGCGCGATAATGGACAGGGGATCTTCACTGCGGGGATTATCAGAGGTAATAAAGACCAGATCACTATTCTCTCCAGCGACCAACCCCATTTCGCTCCGCTTTCCCTTGTCCCGATCCCCCCCGCACCCAAAGACAGTGATCAACCTGCCCTCCACAATAGGTCTCAGGTTCGTCAGTGTCTTCAAGAGCGCATCAGGTGTGTGTGCATAGTCGACCACCAGATTAAGGCCACTTTGGTTTTTCACCAACTCCAGCCGTCCCGGGACCAGTCCTAATCTCTCTATGCCTTCACTGACCGCATCAAGATGGACATTGAGGGACAGGGCGGCGGCTGAAGCGGCCAGGATATTGTAGATATTCATCTCTCCTATGAGAGAAGATCGGATATCCACCTCTCCCACGGGGGTTATCAATCTCGCTTTCAGCCCGGTCCCATCAGCAGAGAGGCGTTCCCCTCTCACATCCCATCTCTGATGAAGGCCATAGGTCACCACCGGGGCCTCTGTCAGGGTGGCCAGTCGTTCTCCCTTGGGGTCATCCATATTGATGATGGCTGTTGAACCCGCGTCCGGTTTACCCTTCTTGAGTCCTTGGAACAGAAGACTCTTGGCCTTGAAGTATTCCTCCATGGTGTTGTGGTAATCCAGATGATCCCTGGAAAAATTGGTAAATACGGCCACCTTAAATGGGCACTCCCCAGTCCTCTTTTGATCCAAGGCATGGGAAGAGACCTCCAGGATTACATCCGTCACACCCGCATCCGCCATTTCACGAAGGAAACGCATGAGGTCAAGGGATTCAGGTGTGGTAACGGGGGCAGCATGGGTCTTACCCAGAAAACGATAATTGATGGTTCCGATCACGCCCGGCTTTTTACCCGCCGCCTTGAGTATGGATTCCAGAAGGTAACTGGTGGTGGTCTTACCGTTAGTGCCCGTGATCCCAATGAGGTTGATGCCCCTGAAGGGATAGTCGTAGAATCGGACAGCAAGTTTTGACAGGGCCTCTCTTGAATTGGGAACGCGCACCCTTGTCAGGTTTCCCCTCAGGCCCATGAATTCTTCACCAACCAATGCCACCGCACCATTTTGAACGGCATCTTCCAGGTAGTGGTGGCCGTTCAGGGCATGTCCTTTGAGGGCGACAAAGAGGTGTCCCGGCTTGATCTGGCGTGAATCGTACGCCAATCCTCCAATCTCCTGTTCCGGATCGCCGGTGACATCATATGCCTT
>JASFEQ010000244.1:0-6914 GCA_050124735.1 Desulfobacteraceae bacterium
TGGACTGGGAGGCAAGACGGTAAAGAATGTCTCCGGTTATGACATGTGCAAGCTCATGATCGGTTCTCGAGGCAGTCTGGGCATCTTGGGTGAAATGACACTCAGGCTGCTTCCCCTACCAGAACGTTTTGGCACCTGCCTTTCAGGCTTTTCCAGTCTTGACGAGGCCTCCAGGTTTGTGGACCAGATTTTTGAGACCAGGTTGCTACCATCAGCTGTAGAGCTCTTGAATGGGCTTTTGGTTGACGAGGGTGCTTTGGAGATGGACAGTGGGAGCTATGTGGTTGCCGTAGGCCTGGAGGGGTTTGGGGAAGCGGTCGAGCGAATGGGCAAAGAAATTGAGGAAATGGCCTCAGCATCGGGTGCTCAGAACAATGTCCATCTGCCAGACGACCCACATCGCATTTTCTGGGACGCTTACAGCAATATTGTCCCCAAATTATCGGTCCAGTATCCGGACATGGTCTCCATGAAACTTAACTATCCCATATCCAGATATTTGAGTGTCATTCAGTGGGTGGAGTCCCTATGTGAGGAGCAGGAACTTGCGTATGCTCTGCAGGTTCGTACCGGCACCGGTATTACCATGGTTCACTTTCTGTTGGAACCAGGAGATGAGAAGAGCGCAGATAGAGTCGTCTCCGTTGCAGAGAAGCTCTTGGAAAAATGTCAAAGTATTGGGGGCAATCTGGTGGTCGAGAAAGCCAGTGCCCGGATGAAAGAGCGATTGCCCGTCTGGGGCACGCCTCCCCAGGACTTTCTCATCATGAAACGGATCAAAGAGCAGATGGACCCCTTCGGCCTTTTCTCTCCCGGGCGTTTTGTGGGAGGAATTTGATCAGGCTCTTAGACCATCAGCTCAACTTTAGGTCCAAGCATTGCTTTTCAGGAATAGAAGTTAAATGCACCGCCCGCTTGCCCCGCCCCTGCGGGGCTTCGCTCGAGGCGCAGACCCGCCTGCCTCGCCTGAGCGAGAGCGATGGCGGGCAGGGAGCACAGAGGTGAGTATTTTTTTCCATCGCCGTTGACCTGCCGTCGCTCAAGCTATGGCAAGGCAAGGAGGACGCCGATGGAAAACCAATCAGCAGCTAACGCTGCGAAAACTGCAACATGCATGGAATGTTAAGGTCCTGTGGCATGCTATTTATAAGATCTATTGGCGGGAGCGCTATTCCATTTTGCTTTTCGCCGTCTCAGCGAAAAGCAAAATAAGAAGACAATTACTCTGCGATCTCCGCGTCTCTGCGGTGAATTGGCTAGAGGTAAGGTTTTATGAACATAACCCAGTTGCGTAAATTGTCCTACGATGAGGTGGTCAAGTGTAACAGGTGCGGTTTCTGTCTTCCCAATTGTCCCATATATAGAGTCCGCAAGATGGAGTCGGCCTCACCCAGGGGCCGGAATGCGATCACTCGCGCAGTCATAGAGGAACGGTTGGAATGGAGCCCTGAAATTGAGAAATCCATTTTTACTTGTCTCGGCTGCGGGGCCTGCACGGCGGCCTGCTTCCCATCGCTGAAGACCAAGGATGTGGTCTTTCAGGACCGAGAGTGTCTTGTGGATGAAGGCCTCTATCCTAAAATAGCCGATCGCCTGGCCAGGTCTGTGAAGGAAAACTACAATATCTCTGACGAAGATAATGAAGAACGCGACGAATGGCGCGAATTCCTAAAGGATGTGCCAGAACACGTGTTTGAAAAAGAGCGCGCCGAGGTCATCTATTTTGTGGGGTGCGTCGCTTCCTTTTTTCCCATTGTCCAGAAGATACCGGTAAGGATGGCGCAGATCATGGAAAGGGCCCAGGTGGATTTTACGATCCTGGGGGGTGAAGAGTGGTGCTGCGGCTACCCACTGATTGGCGCAGGCATGCGGGATAAGATCAGTGTTCTTAAGGAACACAACCTGGAAAAGGTCAAAGACCTGGGCGCCAAGAAGATCATTTTCACCTGTCCATCCTGCTATCACACCTGGAAGACCATCTATCAACCAGAGATGGAAATCCTTTCATCCAGTGAGCTTCTAGAGCAACTCATCTTAGAGAAGAAGATCCCCCTCAAGGAAATCAGTGCCACAGTCACTTATCACGACCCCTGTGATCTGGGCAGAAACAGTGGCATCTTTGAATCCCCAAGAAGGGTCCTCCAATCCATTCCTGGCATTCGACTGGTGGAGTTGCCGAACAATCGTGAGCTGACCAATTGCTGTGGAGGAGGCGGAAATCTTGAAATGGTGGATCCTCATCTCTCCGCAAAGGTGGCCCAGATGAAGATCGAAGAGATATTGGAGACAGGCGCCGATATGGTTGTCACTTCCTGTCAGCAATGCGTCCGGACCATGGCGACGCGAGCCCGCAGAGAGAAGATTGATCTTGTGGTGAAGGATCTCACGGAGCTGGTGGCTGAGGCCATGAAAGAATAGGCCGAACCAAGGTCATTCCCGTCTAAAATCAAAAGTCCCAATACTCCATCCAACGGCCTACCAGTATGTCATAGCATCCTCAAAGATCTGGGTGAGTTCCTCTTCACCCACGGGTTTGGGAGAAAGTTTAATGACGCGGTGTTGAGGAAGGGTGCCTTGAACCAGATGGGGGATATCATGCCGGGTAAAACCTACGGCGCTGAGGCCGTTGGGGATGTGGAGGCGTTTCATATAATAGATGACCTGTTCAGAGAGTATCTTGCCCGCATCCTCAAGTTTGGCATGGGACACGTCAGCGCCCAAGGCCTCTGCCGCTTGGAGGTGTCTTTCGGGGCAGGCTGGAGCTGTAAAGCGAAATGCCGCAGGTGCGTTAAGCACCACGGCCATACCGTGCGGCACAAGAGGGTAATCGACCGGGTAGTCATCAGGTTTCCAATCCCGAACCATGCCAGAGACCGGATAGGACATGCCATGGGGAAGGGTCACCCCCGCGTTCCCAAATCCCATCCCTGCAAAAGAGGCAGCGAGCATCATCATGCCGCGGGCTTCCTCGTTTTCAGGATTTTCAACGGCCTCGATAAAATGGTTCGCCAGCATACGCAGAGCTTGAAGGGCCCAGATATCACTAATGGGATTGGAACCCTGGTATGCGGGACGAAGGATCGGCCGCTCCGGCCTGGGGCGCTGGTTGAATGGCATGGCCGTATATGACTCTATGGCATGGGTGAGCACGTCCAGGCCTGTGGATGCAGCGACCATGGGGGGCAGACTTTCTGTATTTTGCGGGTCCACGATACCCAGGGTGGGCTTGAGCCTTCTGTGGGCTATGCCTGTCTTGGCATGCATCTCCACCAGATCAAAGATGGCCACACCTGTGGTCTCACTGCCTGTACCCGCCGTCGTGGGAACCGCGAACAGAGGCTTGAGAGTCCCTGGAACGGGGAGCCCTTTGCCGATGGGTGGGTTTACATAATCTAAAAAATCCTCGGGTGGATAGGTGGAATAGAGATTGGCCACTTTCGCAGTGTCTATGGTGGAACCCCCACCAACGGCCACAAATCCGTCAAAGGGTACAGACTGAGCAGACTTGATCGCCTCTTTAAAAGAGGTATCGGTGGGTTCAACCCGGACCTGGTCGAACAGGGTATACTCGACTTTTTGTTGGGATAGGGATTCAAGAACCCTTTCCACCTGAGGCATCTTGCTCAAAAAGGGATCTGACAAGACCATCACCCTTTTGACCCCCAGGTCGGCCAGATCCATGCCCAACTCAGAGGTCGTCCCTGGGCCGAAACGGATATTTGATGCGGCCATCTCAAACGCGTAATCGTATTCCATCCTCTCTCCTCCGTGAGAATTTGCTTGCGTTGGACACAAAATGCCGGTAATTCCCTCTAATTAAGGTGCCAAAGGGGTTTTACTATAAGAGCCCTTGGCCTTTGACTTGCCGACTATAGGTAAAGGCAGATGACGTGTCAAGATGCAAGGATTTAGAGGGAATTAATTAGCCGCAGACCCGCCCGCCTCACCTGAGCGGCTCACGATGGCGGGCAGACACCCAGAACGAGAATCTTAGATGGAATTATTAATCACGAAAGCACCCTTCGGCTTAGCTCAGGGCAGGCGAAAAGAAGAAAACACGAAAAAGTTTTTTAGACAGGATTTACAGGATTGCTCGGATAGAACAAAAGAGGATAAATGATCGCTCAGAAGCTTCCCCGCACTAGTGCGGGGGAGCCTTGATTGCTCACATCAAGGCGCTAGAAAAGCTTTACGGATAGGAACAAGCTGGCTTGTTCCTATCCGAGTTAGCTTCTTCAAGCCACTTTTGAGCGATCTCTAATTCATTTGCGGTAGAGTATCTGTGGAATCTGCGTAATCTGTGGATCAGAATCCAGGGCCAGGAGATATTTGGCCAGAACCATCCCCCAGTGAGGCGGAGTCATTGAAGTCATCTGCTTCTTTAGGACTTTTAGATCCCAGAGATCCTGTTGATCCTGTCGAATTTGAAGAAGCTTTTTGTCTGTGGGTGTCTGCGTCGGTCTGCGGTTAATAAAAGAAAAAGGGGAAAAGGGATGATCGGGAAGACGATTGATGAACTGAAGGTGGGTGATACGGCTGAATTCACCAAGACAGTCTCCGAGGCGGACATATATTTGTACGCAGGGGTGACCGGGGATGTTAACCCGGCCCATATCGACGAGGTCCATGCCAGTCATACCTTTTTCAAGACACGAATTGCCCACGGCATGCTTCTGGCCGGTTTCATTTCAACAGTTCTGGGGAACAGGCTCCCCGGGTATGGCACCATCTATATGAAGCAGGAACTGGAATTCCTGGCCCCGGTTCGTATTGGCGACACCGTGACGGCACGGGCTGAGGTGGTGGAGGTGGAGAAAGAAGAAAATCGGGTGAAGCTGAGGACCACTTGCGTGAATCAGGATGGTACCACGGTCGTGGACGGTGAAGCGTTGGTGAGTCCTCCGAAGGACCCCAATCATTCCGGTTAAATTGTTGAGTTGGTCATCACTGATCGACCTGTTTATTAATAAGAAGTAGATAGCCCCTGAATAGCCCTCTGAATTTGAGTGAAAGAGGTGTCCCATGAACGAGACGAAAGGCGTTATGGAAAGCACCCACCCATTGCTTTCCGGTCTTCCGGCAGCGCGCGCAAAGAAGGGGAAAGTCGTGTCTGCAGAGGAAGCGGTTCGTGTCATCAGAGATGGTGATACGGTGGCAACGGGTGGCTTTGTGGGAATCGGATTTGCCGAGGAGATCGCCGTAGCCCTGGAAAAGCGGTTTTTGGAAACCGGAGAACCGAGAGACCTTACCCTTGTGTACGCAGCCGGGCAGGGGGATGGGGCAGAAAAAGGGCTGAACCATCTGGGCCATGAGGGGCTACTTAAAAGGGTTATTGGTGGGCATTGGGGGTTGGCGCCAAAACTCCAAACACTGGCCATTGAAAACAAGATTGTGGCCTATAACCTCCCGCAGGGTGTCATCTCACATATGTACAGGGACATTGCGGCCCATAAGCCACGGACCATAACGACCGTGGGTCTTGGCACCTTTGTGGATCCGAGACACGGGGGTGGGAAGATCAATGACCTGACCACAGAAGATATCGTGGAGCTGATCAATTTTGATGGGGAAGAGTACCTTGCCTATAAGACCCTTCCCATTAATGTGGCCATCATTCGGGGCACCACAGCGGATACAGACGGCAATATCACCATGGAAAAAGAGGCCCTCACCCTGGAGTCCCTCGCCATCGCAACGGCAGCGCAGAATTCGGGCGGGTTCGTCATGGTGCAGGTGGAAAGGATCGCAGATCGCGGGACCTTAAACGCCAGGCAAGTGAAGATTCCCGGGATCATGGTGGACTGTGTGGTGGTAGCCGCGCCTGAGAATCACTGGCAGACCTTTTTTGAGCCCTATAACCCAGCCTTCAGCAGTGAAGTAAAAGTCCCCATGCAGTTCATTGAGACCATGGCGATGAGCCCGAGAAAGATCATAGCGAGAAGGGCGGCGTTTGAACTGAAGGCGAACAGCGTGGTCAACCTAGGGATTGGGATGCCAGAAGGCATTGCCAATGTGGCCAACGAGGAGAAGATCCTGGACTATATCACCTTAACCGCCGAGCCCGGTGTCATAGGAGGAATACCTGCCGGCGGACTCAATTTTGGGGCTGCCACCAACACGGAGGCTGTCATAGACCAGCCCTACCAGTTTGACTTCTATGATGGAGGGGGCCTGGACGTGGCCTTCCTGGGATTGGCACAGGCCGATAAAGAGGGAAACTTGAATGTGAGCAAGTTCGGTCCCAAGCTGGCCGGTGCAGGGGGCTTCATCAATATCAGCCAGAATGCGAAGAAGGTCGTCTTTGTGGGGACCTTTACCACTGCGGGATTTAAGGCCTCGATGGATGGGGGAAAGCTGAGGATCGACCAGGAGGGAAAAGTGAAGAAGTTTTTAGAGCAGGTGGAACATGTGACCTTCAGCGGGAAATACGCCAAAATGAAAAACCAGCCCGTCCTGTATGTCACAGAACGGTGCGTCTTTTCCCTCATGCAGCAGGGCATGGAACTGATTGAAATAGCACCTGGCGTGGACCTGGAGAAAGATATACTCCCCTTGATGGAATTTGAGCCCATTATCAAAGACAAGCCTCGCCTGATGGATGAAAGGATATTCAGGCTCGAGCCGATGGGCCTGAAAGATAGTCTTTTGGCCCTGACCCTTGAAGAGCGCCTGACCTATGATTCGGAGGAAAACCTTTTCTTTGTCAATTTTGAAGGATTCGCTGTAAGGTCCAGTCAGGACGTTCAGGACGTGAAAGAGGCGGTGGAAAAGATCGTGGCACCCTTGGGAAAAAAGGTCTACACCATCGTCAATTATGACAATTTTGCCATCCTGCCGGATATGATTGATGAATATACGGAGACGGTGAAGTACCTGGTTGACCATTATTATTCCGGGGTTTCCAGGTACACAAC
>JASFEQ010000245.1:0-6890 GCA_050124735.1 Desulfobacteraceae bacterium
TGGCCATTCTCTCCTCTTCCGCTCTACGTACAAGTTGAGGTTTGTAGGCTTCATCTTTCGCGACATCCCCAAAGGAATCCACTGCACGCTCCTTGGAAACGCTCTCCTCCATAACCCTAAGAGGAGCCTGTGCCTGCCTCCTCTCCATCGGAACCTGCTCTCCGGCCCTCTCCTGCTGGAGGCCTACGGGTGCTTCTGCAAGCCTGAGTTGGTCTTTTTGGGTATGCAAAACAGCAAAAACCAGGATGGCCACAGCCACGGCGCCCGCAAATTCCAGTGGGATCTTTACCCGCATGGGCACGAACAGGGTTCGGAGAACTCTTGGAAACCAAGATCGCGCCTCAATACGTTCATGGAGCTGGTCCAGGAAATCATTTGGAGGTTCAACGGATTCCAGGGAACCCAGTTCACTGACCAGGGCCTTCAATGAAACCAGTTCCTGTTGACAGTCTTTGCAGGTGGAAAGATGTGCCTCTACAATGGCCCTGCTCTCCGCGTCTAGGATGTCATCCACATACGCAGATAAGCGCTCTTTGATCTCGCCACAGTCCATGTTATATCACGCTCCTTAGCTTTTTCCTCAGGTCTTGCCGCGCTCTTGCAAGCCTCGACTTCACCGTACCCAGTTTGAAACCGGTGATCTCGGCCACCTCTTCATAGGAGAACCCCTCAATGTCTCGGAGGGTAACCACCTCCTTCTGTTCTGGGGCCAGTGCGTTGATGGCCTCCTGGATAGCCTTCATCCTCTCTTTTTTCTCAAGCTCGATGGCAGGGGACTGGCTCTCATCTTGGATCTCTCGGCTGGGTTGACTCCTGTTGCCTAAGACCGGGTTATCCAGGGGGACCATCTTCCTTTTCTGCCTGAATGCCGAGGACTTGAGCTTGTTCTTGCAGGTGTTGACTGCGATCCGATAAAGCCAGGTGGAAAAGGCAGATTCGAATCTGAATTTCTTGAGGGATCGATAGACCTTTATGAAGGTCTCCTGGGCAGAATCGTTCGCTTCCTCGTAATCTCCAAGTAGCCGGTAGCACAAGTTAAACAGTCCATCTTTGTGTTTGAGCACTAGCCTGTCGAACGCCGCCTTGTCTCCCTCATGAAAGGCCCTGATCAGTGCGGCATCTTCCCTGGGCTCACCGGCAGGCTTTTTGATATTTTCACTCATCTAGTTTAGACAACTTCTGTGCTGAAATGTTCCGTGCGGCGACAATTTTGCAGGACATGGTCACAATGTGAACAATGACTATCCACATGATCTCATTTTAGTCGATGTATGACCACTCTCTGGTTTCAAAATGGTATGTTCTCCTGCCGAAAAGAGGCGCTTCCGCCCACATCAGGCTATGGTATTCCTTGTGTTGTAGATAGTAGTATTTGGTGGAGGTCAATCGAATGGCTGAACAGGGCACTTCGGATAAGAATTGGGGCACCAGGTCCTCCAAACGCTCGGGATATTTCCCCTGTTCCACACGGTAATCTTCAACCGCCTTGATGATGAGTCTTGCGTTCACATGGCCCAAATGCCTATTGAACATGAAAGTACTCAGAATGGCAAGAACGGTCAAACAGATGGTCAGGGACCTGATGCCATACTTCACCATAATGGCTCGGTCACCCTTACGCCTCCAAAGGAATGCCACAAAGTTGGTCAACATAAAGATAACACAAAGGAAGGTGCCCAAGCTAGGCAGCCCTATGAGCAGCGCGTCCAAGAAATAGAGCACCGCACAGACCACCAGGGTCCACACAAAATGTCTCGGACCTTTTCTCTCTGGCTTCTTCTTTCCGCGTTTCCTTTCCATGTCCTGCGGCCTTTACGTTTCTTACCCGAAGAGCATGGCTATCATGTTCTTTCCCAAAACCAACTGCACGCCAGTTAGAAACAGAATGGTATAGACCAATCGGTTGAACCAGAGATCGGTGAAACGCCGATTCAGGTAAATCCCCAGCCTCACCCCCACGTAGGTAAGAGGAGCCAGTATCATGATGGTCGCTAAGTCTCCTACCCTTAGAAGGCCGAGCGTATGGTAGGGAATCAACTTCACCAGATTCACAACGGCAAAGTAGATGACTGTGGTGCCAACGAACAGGTCGCGAGGGAACTTCTGGGGCAATAGGTACATAGCGACTGGTGGACCACCCGCATGGGCCAGAGTGGAAGTAAATCCCGAGATGGCTCCCATGAGGACTCCTTTAGTGGCATGGGGGCGACGCTTTTCCAGGACCCCAAGAATCTTGGCACGAAAGGCCTGAAACAGGACAAACCAGAGGGCCAGAACGCCGATAGCAAACCGTAAAATGCGTTCGTTGCCCCGAAAGGAACTGAAGAAAAGGCCCCCAATGGCAATGCCCAGCAAGGCGCCCGGCAAAAGCAGCTTAATACTGCGCCGGCTAAAATGCATCCGGTAATGATTAACAGAGAACACATCCGTGATGATCAATAGTGGCAACAGGAGCGCAACTGCGTCGGTCACCGGTATGGTCAGGCTCAGCAGCGGAGTGGCTACAATCCCGATGCCGCTTCCAAATCCGGCTTTGGCAATACCAAAGATCATAACGGCCGCGACCGCACACAACCAGAAGGCGGGGGGATAATCAGGCATCATCTACGCTTTCCATATCCGGGTATGCTTTTTTGAAAATCATAAAACCCTATCTAAACCAGAATTCAGTTACATGAGCTTTTACCGAAGGGACTCGCGCCCCATCGTGACGGAGCAGGCTTCCGCGTTAGGGGGCGCGGGGACACCCACCCCTAGCCCGGAACTCACACCAGATGACTGATTTTGTCTCACATAGCACGCGGTTCCCGAGTTGCTGAGATGGAATGTGCGCAGTTAGGCAAAAGGGCTCCTCTGCCCACCGCCACTAAGGCCTCAATGCTCGTTACTCTTTTCCATGAGTTGATTGATGAACTGGGTGGTCGTGTAGATCTTGAATTTTTGTGCTCTCAGCTTGGCATTGCTCAGGTTGTGGACGCAGCTGTTACACTCTGTGAGCAAAATGTCCGCGCCCACTTCCTCAACCCCTTTCAAACGCTGGCGCGCCATGGCGATGGAATTCTTGGCATAGGCCCCTCTCACTCCCCCGCCGGCCCCGCAACAGAGGGCATCGGCACGGTTCTGGCGCATCTCCACATAATCTGGGGCGATTCTACGGATGATTTCCCGGGGCTCCTCATAGATTCCGCAGTGCCTTCCCAGGTCACAAGGGTCGTGGTAGGTGACGCGCTTGTCCGTCTTCACATTCAGATCAAAGTCCTTCAGAAACTGGCTGATATGAACCACTTTGACGCCCTCATCTCTGAGCTTCTCATACTCTGGTTTGTTGTTGAAGGTACGCGAACAGTAGGGGCACCCTGTTATGAGCGTTTTAGCCCCTGTGGCCAGGATGCCTTCTATGTTTTTCTTGACCAGGTCTTCGTTGATCTCATAGCCCACATCTTCCAACACCCCGCTGCAGCAGACTTCATCAATGAGGGTGTAATCCACCTTGAGGCGATCCAGGAGATCCAGGGTCCCCAGGGTGGGCTCATCTTCCCGGTAGGATCCCACACATCCAATAAAGTAGACGTTCTCCGCCTTTTTATTTCGTTCCCTCTCAAAATCCTCGGGTTCGTCCTCTGCGTAAATGTTTGTATGTGTTTGAAGGACCTTGTTCATCCCCACTAAAGCTGGGTGACAGGAGCCGATGTGGACCATGTCCTTCCTCGCCTGTTTGATGATTTCAGGCACGTTTACGCCTGAAGGACATTGCTCTGCACAGCTGGCGCAGGTGGTGCACTGGAAGAGGGTCTCAATGAGCTCATCGCTCAGGTCGATGGTGCCATCCATGACCTCCTTGAGAACCAGCATTTTGCCCCGGGCGTTAAAGGCAGGCCGTTTTGTCAGGCCGAAGACTGGGCATCTGGCCCGGCAGAAGCCACAGCTAGAGCACCGGAGAACCTGATCGCGGAATTTCTTGGTAAAGTCATACTTGGCTTCCATTCATACCTTCAGAGCCATCTTACCAGGGTTGAGGATATTATTGGGGTCGAATAGTCCTTTCAATGAGCGCATCACATCCATGGCCACACCCTCGTGTTCAAGGGGCATCAACGGTGCCTTGGCCAACCCGATTCCATGCTCTCCGGTCAGCGTCCCCCCCAGCTTGATAACCTTCTCGAACAGCTGCACCGTGGCTTCTTCCACCCGCTTCACCTCCTCCGGGTTCGTCCCGTCAAAGCTGATAACCGGGTGGAGATTACCGTCCCCAGCATGGCCTACCGTGGGGATTTTGAGATCATACTTTCCTGCGATATCAGAGATCACGCGGAGTATGTCCGCCATTTTGGACATGGGCACGCTCAAGTCCTCCACAAAAAGGTTGTAGTTGATCCGGGCCATGACACCGTAGGCCGATTTTCGCGCCGACCACAGGGCTTCAGCCTCTTCCTGCGATTCAGCCTTTCTTACGGTTGAGGCCTTGTTCTTCTGGAATATGTCAATAATTTTGGCAAGCTGAAACTCTGTCTCCTCCCGGGTGTAACCGTCCACCTCTGCCACCAGGAGGGCCTCCACTTCCGGCAGATTCAGGTCGGTATTCTGGTTTATGGCCATAAGGGTCTGTTGATTAACCACCTCCAGTGCGCTGGGCAGGATGCCGGAGTACATGATTTCGCTCACAGCCCTACCCGCGTCCTCCAGCATATCGAAGGTGGCCATGGCCGTATGGGTAAGGGGCGGCTTGGGATTTATTTTCAGGGTAATCTCCGTGATCACCCCCAGGGTCCCTTCAGAGCCCACAAAAAGCCTTGTCAGGTCGAACCCGGAAACGCTTTTCATGCATTTGGATCCGGTGCGCAATACCTGCCCGTCGGCCAGAACCACTTCCAGGCCCAGGACATAATCCTTGGTGGTGCCGTACTTGGCGCCCTTGATGCCCCCGGCGTTCGTGGCCACATTGCCTCCCAGGGTACAGACGGCGCCGCTGGCCGGATCGGGCGGGAAAAAGAAGCCGTGGGGCGCCAGCGCTCGATCAAGATCGTCGTAGACCACACCTGGCTGCACGATGGCTAGGCGGTCCTCGATATTGATCTCCATAATTTGGTCCATGCGCGCCAGATCAAGAATCAAACCGCCCTCCTGTGGCACGGCCAGTCCAGCCAGTGAAGTCCCGGCTCCTCGGGCTATGACGGGTAACTTTTCTTTGTTGGCCAGCCTTAGAATCGCCGAGATTTGATCCCTATTGACGGGCCATACGGCTGCGTCGGGCCGTTGCTTAAACTCCGAGGCATCCTTGGAGTAGGCGATAAGATCAATCAAGCTGTCTGTGAAGTTCTCCTCACCTACGATCTCCCTCAACGACTCCTTGACTCTTGGTTCCATGCCGTGACTCCTTTTATCCTTTATCTTCCGCTTCTCACCTTCTCGGCTATTTGCATGAACTCCTTTTCCGTCAGGACTCTTTTCAGGTCATGGGATTTCAGCTTCACCTCCTGGAGGACATCCATCGCTTCCTCTTCGTTCAGTTCGATGCCCAACTTCTTTGTCCATATCTCAATGTTGTCCAGGCCACTCTTTTTGCCCATCAATATTCTGGGCACCTCGTGACCCACAAAATCTGGGTGCACGGGGAACACGGTTGTCGGGTCTGTTTCAAACACATTCTTGAACCAACCTGTAACGATTCCTGATTCAATGCTATAGGCACCATCGCCAATAAAGGGCCGACTAGTGGGGACATCTACGCCAGAAAGTTCCCGTACCAGCTTAGAAACCTCATTCATTTTACGGTAATCAAGTCCCGCGTCAATACCGTACATGGTCAACAAGGCCAGAACGGTCTCCTCCATAGGGGTGTTACCGGCCCGCTCCCCGATACCGAGGACGGTGGAATGGATGACTTCAGCACCGGCCAGCACCGCATTTATCGTGTTGGCCACACCCATACCGAAATCAGAGTGAAAGTGGATCTCAAGGGGCTTTGATACCCTCTCTTTTACTTTCCTTGTAAAGTAGAGGGCTGCATGGGGAGAAAGGACACCGAAAGTATCCACCAAAGTGAAAGCGTCCATGTGACCTTCGGTAGCCACCCGATCTACCAGATCCAGCAACCACGTTAGATCAGACCGGGTGGCATCAATGGTGAAAAAAACCGTGTATAGCCCTTCTTTCTTGGCATAGGCGGTTGCCTTGATGGAGAGGTCTATGGCCTTTTCCAAGGGCCATTTGTAGCCCTGTTCAATAAGGTGAGCACTGGCCGGTATTTCAATGACGATGCCTCTTACACCACAATCTGCCGCACGTTTCACGTCGTCCACCATACAGCGGGAAAAGCAAAAAATCTCCGATTTCAGGTTGCGCTTCACGATTTCCTTGATGGCTGCCTCGTCTCTGGGTGACACGGCCGGCATACCCGCCTCAATGCGGTGTACTCCCAGTTCGGATAACTTCTCGGCAATTCGTATCTTGTCATCTTTGGTAAATATGATCCCGGCCTGCTGTTCCCCATCCCGCAGGGTGATGTCGTGAATCCTTACCTTTTCAGGGGGCTGAAAGCCTGCGGTCACTTCCTCCAAGAAATTCCATGGGCTTACAAACCAGTTATCTGTTTTCCAGGGTTGGGACGTCTTACCTTTCCGCGTCTCGTTCATGGGTTTCTCCTTTCGGTTTGAATTTGGTTGTTAAGGACTTTAGAATGGACTGCCCTCGCGTTTCAGTTGAATCGTCTCTCCTAAAACAAGCGAATCGATGAGATACACTACCCCTCTTATTAAAAGGAAGGTGGGGTCAAGTTCCAGACGACTTCCATACTATATCCATCCTTTTTCCATCGCATGTTTATACTGGGCGGATGGCATCAACGAGAAGAATGCCCCCTGCACAACTTCGCTCAGTGCCGGGTGGATTTG
>JASFEQ010000246.1:0-6867 GCA_050124735.1 Desulfobacteraceae bacterium
CAATTCTTCAAAAAGCCAGGGCCTGATCTTTGATTATTTTCGGCCATGATAACCTCCAAGGTAAAAGATTTTTATGAACCTTCGAGCGACTCTCATTCAATCAATGTAATGACTTCACATCACCTCCTTCCCCTCATCTCCTATTTTCCACGCTCTATCCTTTGAGCCTCTATTGGACAAAAAAAACCCCTGTACGGTTTTTCCGTCTCAGGGGTTTTTGAAAGCAGATATGTTTCCACGACTATGCCGTTATAAGTAAGAGTGGCATGAAAATAGTTTTTTCTATTTATCTATAACCATGTTTTAGGCTTTATAGTATTTTTTTGTGAAATTTGTCAAGATCAAAAATATTTCTACTAAATTGATATAGAAAAGCGTTTACGTCTTTGTTAGTCTAAGAAGACAAGCTCAGCACTTCCCTCTTTCCCAAAGACATCCAAGCTCCTCCAGAGCTTGACTTTGGCCTTCTTCCAATCCATCCTCGGTGCCACCTGTCCAAGGTAAGGATTCAAATACTGAAACGGAGAATGATAGGTTCTGGGTGGAAGCCGGTATCGGAGATCTTACCCAGTTGGCCAGAGCCCACACCAATTGGTTGGGGTGCAACATATTGATATTTTGAGGGAACAAAGGTGCTTCAGGTTGGCACCTTGACAAAGAAAAAGTGAGTCATTATGATGACTTATATGATTCATGCCCTATTAGGACCCAAATTCTGGTCGCCCAGTAATTCATCGACAGGCGAAGGTACCGTGGAAAGATGAGCAGTTTGGGAAACATAAAGCTTCAGAGGCTTTTTTTTGCAGGGATTCTATGGCTAGGCTTTGCCACCTGGTCTTATGGCACTTCCTTAGAAGAAGTGAAATCGAGGCTCCAGCTGGCACGGGAAAATCTTCGCATCAGCGAGGCGACCGAAGCGCGCATTGCCTTAGGGCTCGAGAAACTCAAGAGTTCGGGAACGGCTTCTCCCCAAGCTTTGAAAGAATATGAGGCCTATCTTGCTCGTGCTCACGAGATGGTCGCGGAAAACCGCAAGATTGTGAAGGAGATGGAGGCGGCCTATGCCAAACTGGCACCACCTCGCCAACCTGCCAGTTCCTCAACAACAGATAAAGAGGGAAACATAACAGATCCAAGAATTCCGAACGAGGAAGAATTGGGGGAATTGGCTTCTTTAGAGCGAGAGTTTAACGAGTCCCTTGCGGCATTTGATGAAATGTTGCTGGAAAAGTGGGATGAAATTCTCGCTATGTCGGCCAAGAAAATGAGGGATCTGAGCGAGGAGATGGGCGAAAAGGAAGGGCATTCTGGGCAAGAAGCCGAAGGAGAAGAGACCTCATCAGGAGAGGGGACTACTGGAGCCCAGGAGGGGACAGAGGATACAGGGGAGGGGGAGTTGCGTTCCGAAGAAGGGACGGAAGCCCAAGAAACCGCAGCGGAGCGTGGAAAATCAGAGTCAAAGGGTGAGGACAAGGGTCAAACCATGACGCAGAAGCGTCCCACCTATGACGGCCATGATGACGATATCGTAGCCCGACAGCTTCGCGAGGCGGCTGAAAAAGAGACCGATCCGGAACTCAAAGCAAAGCTATGGAAGGAGTATGAAGACTACAAAAGAGAAAGTAGACAGTGAGGAGCACCCATGAAGAGATCTATGCATATTGCACTGCTAATTGGCGGGATTCTTTTGGTCCTGAATGGTTGCGCCACTTACAACGCACATGAGGTGGGTCCCACTTCCATCATTCAGGCGCAAGAGGAGATCCCTGAAGAGGAATTGCTCGATGTGGGGATCGCCGTTTTTCAGAGCGATGAACTCACGGAGGAGAAGGCAAAGGAGGAGGGCACGCACCCAGACATAAGAAAGGCAGAGCGCCACTTCATCCCCTATCACCTAAAAAACACACTCCAGCAAACCAGCCATTGGGGTGCCGTGCGGGTTATGCCCGTCGAGACCCCAGACGTGGACCTGCTCTTAAGAGGTGAGATTCTCGAGTCAAACGGGGAGCATTTGGTCCTCAGAGTGGAGGTGATCGACGCGGCGGGCCATACCTGGTTTCGTAAAGCATACGAAGAAGAAGCCAAAAAGGGTTTTTATAAAGACAACGTGCCGGGGGAGAAGGATGCCTTTCAGGATCTATACAACGCCATCGCCAATGACATGGCGGCACACAAGAAAGAATTGAGCCAGGATGAACTTCGAAACATACGGCGTATTTCCAGGTTGAGATTTGCGGCCGGTTTTGCCCCAGATGCGTTTGGGGACTATCTGGTCAAGGACAAAGAAGAGAAGGTCACCATCAATCGACTGCCCGCCGATGACGATCCTATGATGGCGCGTCTGCTTCAAGTTCGGGACCGGGATCACATGTATGTGGATACCTTGAATGAATATTATGACGGCTTCTACAACCAGATGTGGCCGGACTACGAAGAATGGCGCAAGGCCAATCTTACGGAACAGATTGCCATACGTAAGATCAAGCGAGATGCTTACATACGGCAGGCTACAGGAGCACTGATGATGGCCCTGGCCATAGCGCTTGCCGCAGGAGGTGTGGACAATAGCTATGCCGTACAGGAAGGTCTGCTCTTGGGTGGAGGAGCGATTTTATATAATGGTATTAACATTTCAAAACAGGCTGAAATCCATCGCGTGGCCATTCAGGAGCTGAGCGAATCGTTTGGAAACGAGATGAAACCCGTGGTCATGGAGTTTCAGGGGAAGAAATATGAATTAACCGGTTCCGCTGAAGAGCAATATAGGCACTGGCGAGAGTTGTTGCGGGAAATATACTACGAGGAGACCGGCTTTGGCAAGATGGACAGCCCGCAGACAGACCACCCAAAAGGCAGTTGACCCCACGTGAAGGCCGAAGCCCTTTTACTGACCGCCACCCAGAGCGGGAGCATTTCCATTTGTTACTAACCTGAGCCACTTCTTGGCGCCTGTGTTAAAAAAGAGAAAATCCCAAGTAACCGCTTCCACCGGGACTTTGAGCCACTGGTGGAAATTGACGGTATCAATAAGAGATCTGGAGCTGCATCGGGCAAGGGCTGTATGGGAATGACGCGTCTGCAAAAAGATCAAACTCTTGTTTCCCGTTTCTCACTCGTGGAACTTCTGGGCGAGGGTGGGATGGGACAGGTATGGCTCGTTCGGGATCTGGAACTCCAGGTTAATATTGCCATCAAAGTGCTAAACCCCCATTTGGCCACCCGCCCGGACCTGGTGGAACTGCTGAAGAACGAGTGCCGAAATGCCAGGCGGCTCATCCATCCTCATATCGTGCGCATCTTTGACTTTCACCGCGCTGATGAAAGGGTCTTCATCTCCATGGAATACGTGGAAGGGGAAGACCTGCATGTCTACCGCAGCCGGTTTGGTATGCTCTCCTATCCCGATGTCATCACACGGCTTGAGCCCGTTCTCGGCGCATTGTCATATGCCCACGGCATGGGCCTTATCCATCGTGATCTAAAGGCAACAAATGTGCTGCTTGACCAACAGGGTTCCCCCCGGCTCGCTGATTTTGGGATTGCGGCAGTGCTGGAGTCTGATAGAGATGCACGCCAAATAACCACAGGGGGTTCGTTATACAGCATGAGCCCGCAGCAATTGGATGGTCGCAAACCGCACGCTTCCGATGATATTTACGCCTTTGGGATACTTATGTACGACCTCCTGACCGGGCATCCGCCCTTCTACCCGGAGATCTCACCCGAGAAGATCCGTGGACAGATCCCGCCTATGGTCAATGAGCAATTGGAAAGGACAGGAACGGGGAACCGGATACCCGAATCCCTGGATCAATTGATTGGCCGGTTGCTGGGCAAAGTCCCAGAGGAGCGACCAGCCAGTTTGGGCGAAGTGGGAGAGGAATTGCGAAAAATATTGGATCTGAGTTCTGATCATACCTTACCACCCGCCCTTGCGCCTCAACGTGATGCAAAGGTCCCATCCCCTGGTGAGCAGGGTGAAATCATTACACCAGCAGAAGTTTCTAAGAAAGGAGCAGCACCTCATGCGCCCAGTCCTTGGCGTGGTCATCTCTTGAAGATGACCGCCTTGATTCTTGGACTGGTTGTCCTCCTGGCCGGAGGGGGACTCTTATGGCACCACCTTTCGAAAAACCCGGTTCAGGTCACTCTCGCTCCTGATGAGGAGGTGACCCCCCCATCAGAAAAGGAGATGGCAAGAAATAATCTTCAGAGCAAGGAGACTGAACCGGAGCAGGTCCAGGCCAAACCTCCCGCACAAGTCGCCTTGGAAAAAGAGGAAGCTGAAAAAAGTCTTGCAGACTACCTTGTGGCGAAAAAGGCGTTGGATGGCAAAGGGGGCGCGGAGTGGGGAGGCCATCTTTACACCAAGATGGTGCAGTCCGGGCAGGAGGCGGACACACGATTCATGAATAGGGAGTATGCTTCCGCATCGCAAAAATATGAGGAGGCCCTGAGTAAAGCCAAGACCCTCATAAACGGCAGTGAGAAAGCATTCCGTCGTCTCATGGAGGAAGGCCGTATGGCGATGGCTGAGGGAGATGGGAAGCGCGCGCAAGGTAAGTTTAGCCTGGCCCTGATGATTGATCCGACAAACCAGCTAGCACGGCAAAATCTAGATAGGGCGAAGAAGATCGAAAGAGTTATCCGGTTGATCGATTCTGCCAAGCGCCACGAGAAATTAAACAATCTCCCTTTCGCCCTGGCCGACTACCAGGAGGCCATGAAACTGGACTCAGAATCGGATCAGGCACGGGAGGGATTTGACAGGATCAAGGGTTTGATCGCAGAGGAGCAGTTTAAACGGCTCATGTCATCCGGATTTGCAGCCCTGCAAAATAATGAATACGAAATGGCCCGGAAAGCCTTTCTAAAGGCAGAGTCGTTCAAAACAGGCTCTATTGAGGTTCAGGACGCTCTCGCCCAGGTGGATCAGGCGATTAGACTCGCCCGCATCGAAACCTTGCGGAAAGAGGCCTTGGCCGCGGAGCAGGCAGAAGATTGGAAAAAGGCCCTGGAATCCTATGTGGCCGTCCTTAAAATAGATCCTGCCATTCAATTTGCGGTTCGGGGAAAGGTGCTTTCACAAGAGCGCGCTACGTTGGAGAAGCGCTTCAGTTTTTATTTAGGGCGGCCGGGTGTCCTGGAATCGGATCGCCATCTCCAGAATGCCATCGTATTACTAGAGGAGGCGAGGAAGACTGAACCCATGGGTCTGCACCTAACATCGCAAATAGAAAAACTGGATCAATTGGTGACGACGGCAAAGACGCCGGTGAAAGTGACCTTAGAGTCTGACAATCTTACACAGGTGGCTGTCTATAAAGTGGGAAGGTTGGGACGGTTCATCGCCCTAGATCTGGACCTGCGCCCTGGTACGTACACGGTGGTGGGTACACGAAAGGGATACAAGGATGTGCGGCAGCAGATCGTGGTCAAGCCCGGGAAAGGGATGCGCGTCACTGTGGTATGCAAGGAGAAGATTTGAACGTTTTTTGCAAAATCAGGGGGAGCAGGGGCGAGAAAAGTCTGGAGGAGCATGATTTTCCCATCCTCATCGGAGGCAGCCCTTCAGCCGGTATTCGTATTGCAGGGCTGGGCGAGGATGAGGAAGCCGCTTATATCGGATTGTCTGAAGGACGCTGCCAGGTGCAAGCTGCAGAGATGGGGATCCCCGTATGGCACAATGGTGAGAGGCTAAAAGGGTCTGCATTCCTGCATCATGGGGATAGGCTGCAGATAGGTCCAAGCCAGGTTCTATTCAGGGTAGAAGATGATGGGATCGTATTTCAAGTCACTGAGCCGGGCGATGCCTCAAAGACGATCCCGCCTCAGCCAAGTGGGGCATCGGACTCGTCCGTCGAGATTGAACCCGTCTCCTTCCATCCTAGCCATCAACAGCCAAAGCCAAAATCCCCGCTCAGGTGGTTGGCCTGGTTGATTCTCATCGTCATTTTCTCAATGCTTTCCGCCGCCGCCTGGTTCGTCTTCACCGCAAGGCAGGTGGTTATCAGCATTGAACCGGAGCCGGAGCAAATCACCATCCGTGGAGGTATCATAGCGCCGAGATGGGGTGCTTACTACCTGCTGCGACCCGGAGAATATACGCTGACTGCCATGAAACGGTGTTATGAGCCTCTCAGCCAATCCATAAAGGTGGCGAGTGAACGGAGCCAGACACTAAAGTTGCAAATGGAAAAGCTTCCCGGAGTGGTATCCCTGCGTGCCCATCAAGAGGAGGGGGCTTCGGTTATTGAGGGCGCACGGATACACATTGATGGTGAAGAGGTGGGGACGACGCCCGTCCAGGAACTTAAGGTGAGACCGGGCCGCAGAAGCGTGGAGATTTTTGCGAAAAACTATCAAGACCTGAAAACCCACATGGATGTGGAGGGCTGCGGTGTACATCAGGCCTTACAGTTTGCCCTTTTACCGGCCTGGGGGGATGTGACCATCGGCTCCATGCCAAAAGGCGCAAAAGCGAGCGTCGACGGGAGGCCGGTGGGGGAGACGCCTCTCACAGTCCAACTCCTCCCTGGAACCTACAAACTGGAGCTGAACGCCGACCGTTACAAAACGTGGCGGACCCTGCTGACGGTGAAGCCAAATGAGCCCCAGGTCCTGGACAACATCGAGCTGCTGCCCGCAGACGGCATTCTCGCGCTGTCCTCAAGCCCCCCTGGGGCAAACGTGACCGTGGGAGATGGGTACGTGGGGAGGACGCCATTGAAAGTTCCTCTAGTCCCGAAGACCACCCACCTTGTTCATATTTCTAAGGCGGGATATGAAAAGGCAACCAGAAAAGTGAGGGTTTCTTCTGCCCAAGTGAAAGAGCTCACCGTGGAATTGGTCCCCATCAAGGGAGTG
>JASFEQ010000247.1:0-6851 GCA_050124735.1 Desulfobacteraceae bacterium
TATGGCAATGAAACTACCGAATAGGCCCAAGACCAGGCCTAACAGCAATATAGAGACTAGGTATACAGGGGGCAGAAAAACAATGTTAAGCACAGGGAGACCAATGACATGGACCTTTTTCAAGAAAAAGACGGAATACAAACCAAAAAGGACAGCAAGCGAGACTAGGCCACCCAATAGCCCCTGAATAGCCCCTTCTATCAGAAATGGAATTTTCACAAACCAATCCGTGGCCCCTACAAGTTTAAAGATTTCTATTTCTTCCCGGCGAGAATATATGGTCAACTTTATGGTGTTGGTGGTAATAAAGAGAACGGCCAAACAGAGAAATCCCCCAATAATAAATCCGGCCACTTTGAGCACATACATCAGGCCCTCAAATCGTTCCAACACCTCTTTACTGTACTGTACTTCATCAACGCCCTCAATCTTTTCTATCTCCGCTTTCATCTTCCGGGGGTTTATTTGATGAATGTTCACATCTCTGAAAAGGAGTTCGAACGAGGCCGGCAGCGGATTGCTTTTTAGGCCATCCAGCAGTCCAGAGTGGGCGCCCAGTCCTTGCGCCAAATCGGTGAATGCCTTTTCTTTAGAGGTAAAGCCTTTCAATTCAACGCCTGGCAGATTTTTCAGCAGGGATTCTATTTTTTCTTTTGTCCTTTGATCTATACCATCCTCCAGATATACAGACATGGACACTGATTGACCCCAATCCATGATCCAGCTATTGAGATTTAGAAATAGAACCAGAAATGAGGCGAAAAGGAGTAAGGAGATGCCTATGGTACCTATGCTGATGAGGTGAATCAGCCGATTCGCAAGGATGTTGCTCCATGCATGTCTGAAATAATAGGCCCAGACCCGCAATCTCATACGGCTATTATTCTCCTACTACTTTTCCTTCACTCAGATGAACAATCCTCTGATCTGTATCTCTCATGAGTTCTCTGCTATGTGTGGCTATGACGACCGTGGTACCCCTTAGGTTTATGCTTCTGAAGAGGATCATAATATCCCTGGTTATATCCGGGTCAAGATTGCCTGTGGGCTCGTCGGCAAGCAGGATGAGCGGATTGTTGACTACGGCCCTGGCTATAGCCACCCTTTGCTGTTCTCCTCCGGAAAGTTGAAGGGGATACGCTTCCTCTTTTTTTGATAACCCAACGGCCCTGAGCGTCTGGTGCGTTTTCTTTCTGACAAGGGCAGAACGCTCTCCCATGACCTCCAGGGCAATAGCCACATTCTGGAAGACCGTTTTTCTGGGCAATAATTTGAAATCCTGAAACACAAAACCTATTCGTCTACGGAGTAGACCCAGGTTCAACCTACTGATGCGGTTCAAATTGATTCGGTCAATGAGTATCTGCCCCTCTGTTGGACGCTCAGCACCAAAAAGGAGCCTGAGAAGAGTCGTCTTTCCTGCCCCGCTGGGACCCGTAATAAACACATACTCGCCTTTGCGAATTCTCAGGCTAATGTCCTTCAGGGCCACATTCGCGCCGAAGCTTTTTGAAACATGGAAGAGTTGAATCATGCGTGGGTACTGCTGTGCTTCTCGTCCGTTAAATGCTACGGTTTAGCTATTTTGATACCGGATAGCAAAAAAGCAATTTAGGTATTAAGGAATTAAAGAATTAAGGGATTATCAATTTGTCCGAAGCCGTACCTAGGATGTTACATTTGCTTCCTCAATTCCTTGAATTTAGAGCGGAAGCCATGTAAACCTTCAAACCCATCCATTAACGTGAGACTTGATCCAGTCTAGGCCTAATATTCCCCCAAAGCCCGCAGCAGTTGCGCTCTTGCCACGTTATGGTTATAGAGGGCGCCGAAATAATTCACTCTTGCCTGCGTCAGGCGGGTCGTTGCCAGGAGCACTTCAGTAATGGTGGTCACTTGGGCCTTGTAACGCTCTTCTTCTACCCTCAAGTTCTCCTCGCCCTGTTTGACGGCTGTGCGTGTGGTGGGGATATTTTTCTCTGCCGTGTCCAGCGCCAGGAGGGCCTCCCTCACTTCCAGGCGAATGTCATTTTCTACGGCAACCTTTGTGTCCATTAACTGCTTTTTGGCACTTTCCTGCTCCTTCACGGCGTACCGGGTCTTGCCCCATTCCCAGAAGGTCCAGGTAAGGACCAGCAAGGCCTTTGGATCGCGTGCCTGGTGGAAATTACTCCCCGACACGTCTGCGCTATCGCCTTCCTTGGTGTACTCCCCTACGAAAGAGACCTCTGGATAGTAATCACTCTTGGCCAACCTTATGCTTTGGTCCGCCTGATCAAGATTGATGTTGATGAGTTTCATCTCTGGGCGGTTCATAAGTGCCTTTTTGATATATTCATCCAATTCACCCTTTATCGGTTCCCAAAGGGGATCAGGGACTTTCACATCCACCGGGGCATTGACCGGTCTTGACAGGAGGATATTGAATTTGGAGCGGGCCAGTCGCGCGTCATTCTGCGTCCGCACCAGGGCCTGTTGTGCATTGGCCCACTCCACCTCGGCCTGAAGAAGCTCGTTGATGGGTTTCATGCCCACCTTGTAAAAGCTGCGAACCACATCCGCATTGGACTTGCGGGCGGCCACGTCCCTTTCTGCCACATCCACGGCCGCATCGGCGATCAAAATATCAAAGTAGGCCACTTTCACCCCCAATGCGAGATCAAGCTTTGCCAGTTCAAATTCCGTCTCCGACTGATCAATACCCAGTTTTGCCAGCTCATACTGACTGAGGATCTCAAACCCTTGAAACAGAGGCTGTCTCAGAGCCGTTCTCCATGAAAAATTGTCAGCGCTTACAGTTACTGGAAGTCTACCAACGTTTCTTGTAGGATTCCCCAGGCGTGTGTAATTGTATTCCGTACTCAGTTTTGGCAAAAATCCCGTTCTTGCTTGGTTCTTGACCTGCACCGCTTGCTCGATCTCTTCCATCTTTGCCCTGAAATTCGGGTTATTGGCAAGGGCCTCTGAGACGGCCTCACGCAGGGTATAAACCTTTTTCAATTCTCTGGCGGCCCCATAATCCGATAAGATGGCCAAGCATAAAAAGATGCTAGCCATAACCATGACCATGAATCGTTTCCACTTCATTTTGCTTTCCTCCATGTTTTGGGAAAAGTTGTGTATTCAATAGAATAGAGCTCATAATATGTCAATGTTAATCAGTTCTTATGAAGGAATTGTCTTGTTCTGGGTGGAAACACCTGGCCTGTCACACCATGGCCGAGCGACTCCGTTGAGTTATATCTATTCGGCACGACTAAAGGCGCTATACGTGTGTAAAACTACGGGTGGCTGGACAGTTGGATATATTTGGTTGATCGTTATGGATTGGGGTACATCGAAGATCAAGAATGATTCGTCAAAATGATGGGCCTGGCTATTCACCTCTTGGGATTTTCGAATTTGGAATTGGGATCTCGGGATGCGGACGGTGGAAGAACTGAGCAATTTCTCTGCTTACCTGAAATATTCAATCTTCAATCTACAATCATCAATCATCTAGTTCACTTTTTCATGCCCTAAAAGGATCATCCTCTCTTTCGCTGCTTTTTTCCTTTTTTCCTCCCATTCATTCCATTCTGCTTTAAGCTCCTCCATCTGTTCTTCCAACGCCAGGGCTTCACCTTTTTCTTCGTCTCTGTTCGAGGATGACATCTCAGATAACCTGGTTTTCAGTTGTCTGACACGCTCCTTGATGGCCCTCATGGCGTTTAGCGCCACCAATTCGTCCTCTGAAGGGACTTCCATCTTTTTGCAGCAGCTATCCATTTCTTCGGAAACGCCCATCGTCTTCTTATTCGTCATATTCCCTCCTCGGATAGGCCGTAAGCACAACCACCCCCTCACTATGAGTGAAGAATCCGGGCTGAGAGAACCCGGCTTTGATTTGCGCTCAGAGGGGCCTCATTACCTTATCGCCTTTAGAGTGCTCAAAGTGTTCTAAAGTGCCTAAAATGCCTAAATTGAATGAGATTTCTGTCAATCTCAAATAAACCTCGCCGAAGGCGAGCACCTCAACTTTAGCTCACTTTTAACTTTGGATCACTTAAAACGCATTCTATCGGCAAAGGCAGTGCAAAAAATTTTTGACTTGGCCTAAAGAATCAGGTTCTTGAGTTTAAAATAGAACATACATTTTTTTTGTCAATTAAGGTCAAGAGTGTATGCTCAACCTCTTGACAATCTTACTATACTTATACAATATATATAATTCGAAATATAATTAATCAAACCCTGTTTGGACTGTGGGAGTTCCAAACGCATTTCTCATCCTTAAAGTACACCTGCTGATAGACCCCGCAGGTGCCCTGGCACCTTAGCATAAACCTGGAATCACTTATAAGGAAAAGGCAGCCATGAAGCTATCCACCCGAGGTCGATACGGAACACGGCTTATACTGGAGCTTGCCAAGAACTATGGCAAAGGTCCCATCAGTATGTCTGATATCTCCAGGAATCTGGATATCCCCATTAAGTATTTGGAACAACTCATTATTCCGCTCAAAAAAGCCGATCTGATCAACAGCGTGAGAGGCCCAAAGGGTGGACACATGCTTGCCAAGGCCCCAGAACAAATTAATGTTTGGAATGTTCTTACCCTATTGGAAACCAAGTTCTCTTTTGTGGATTGCCTCAGCGACCAAAACGCCTGTGACAGCGCAGCAACTTGCCCCATCCGGCCCATTTGGGGAAAGGCCTTCCAGGGCATGACAAAGCTATTCAAAGAGACCAGCCTACAAGATGTCCTCATCTCCAGTGAAGATCAGGAGAAAAAGGAAGCATTGGTGAGCCATCAAATCTAGCGCCGAAAGGCTATAACGGGATTCCATGAAAATATCTGAAGATCTCTATGGGTTTCTGTGGCTTAATCCTACCACCAACAACTGTAACACCTATTTCATAAATGGGAAGAAGAGAATCCTTGTAGATCCGGGGCATCACCAGCTTTTCGGGCATGTAAAGGACGATCTTTCAGGACTCTCCCTGTCTCCTGCTGACATTGATGTGGTTCTTATCACGCACGGCCATCCAGACCATATGGAAGGGGTAAAGATATTCGTGGGTACCTCAACATTGGTTGCCATTCCAAGGATGGAGATGCGTTTTATCCGGGAGGTGGCGCCCCAGTACGGAGAAGCCCTTGGTGTTCCCAACTTCGAACCGGATATCCTCCTTCAAGAGGGAGATATGAAGATCGGAGACTTGACCTTTCAGGTGATTCATACTCCGGGTCATTCACCCGGTTCCGTCTGCCTTTACTGGCCTGAGAAGAAGGCATTGTTCACGGGTGATGTGATCTTCAACCAGGGTGTGGGACGGACTGACCTACCAGGAGGTAAGGGAGAGGACCTGAAGGCGTCCATTAGAAAACTCTCACAGCTTCAAGTGGACCATCTTCTGCCTGGCCACGGTGATGTTATTTCAGGGCGAGACCTCGTGAGGGCCAATTTCTCGGAAATCGAGAGGGTCTGGTTTGCGTATCTTTAGAAGAGGCTAAGAGCTTGGAGCATGGAGCAGAGAGCCGAATTTATAACGACCAGGTTTAGAAAAATGACGCTATTATCTGCTACGTAAGTTCCTGGCATTATTAAAGGAGTTTTCCATGTCGTCCATAGACTTTGACCTACGCCAACTAGAAATCTTTTGCAAGGTTGTCGAATTGGGAAGCTTTTCAAAGGCTGCTGAGGCGGTCTACCTGGCGCAGGCCTCGGTCAGTGAGAGGATTGCCAACCTAGAAAAGATGGTCGGAGTCAAACTCCTGGATCGTTTGGGTAGGCAGGTCGTCCCGACAAAGGCGGGAGAGCTCCTTTACAAACACGCTGTTTTGCTGCTGGACATGAAAAGAACGGCCCGTATGGAAATGGAGGGCTTTCTGGGCGTGGAACAGGGCGAGGTTTTCATGGGTGGCAGTACCATACCTGGGGAGTATATCCTTCCCAGAGTCATCGGACGCTTCAATGAAAAATACCCTTCCATATCTGTTGTCCTGAGCATTGCGGATACGCGTGAAATCGAAAGCCGGGTCCTTGAAGGCACGCTGGAACTTGGCGTCATTGGTTCTAAAGGATCACACAAGAGCCTCAGATACCAAGAACTCTGGCAGGACGAGCTTGTCCTGGCCATCCCCGCGAAACACCGATGGGCCAGGAAAAAAGTCGTCTCACTGGCTGAACTCTTCGAAGAGCCTTTTATAATGAGAGAGCTGGGTTCGGGGACTCTAAAAAGTATGGAGGTCTCCCTCCGAGATCCCGAGTCCAACGCTACGGGTTCCCTTCATGTGGTCGCACGATTTGGGTCATCCACTGCGGTCAAAGAGGGCATTAAGGGGGGACTGGGTGTATCCATCCTTTCAGCCAGAGCGATAGATACGGAACTGACAACAGGCATCCTTAAGGCCTTGAGAGTGAAAGGGCTACCCATGCACCGCAGCTTTTATCTGGTAAGAGACAGAAGAAGAATAGCCTCTCCCTTATGCCAGGCGATGATTGACTTTCTCCTGGCCACTTCCGAATCCAAATAGACCACACAGGCAGTGGTTCTTGTTCGGCTCAGATAATCTCCCGCCTTTTAAATCATCCTCCTTAACGAGCGAAGCACGTTTTATCGGGTTTTGCCAAGGGTAGAACAGAAAACTATCGGAAAATCCAGTTTGAAAAATCGGATAATCTCGATTAGTCTTTAGAATATAGTTCCAGATTTTTCAATGAGAGAGGAAAGATGGCTGACCAGAAAAGACGCCTTACCGAAACAGTGACCGGCTCTGGATGAGCCTCCAAGCTGCCTCCAGGGGACCTGGACAAGGCACTTTGCGGAATGAAGTTCCCGACCGATGAAAACCTCATTGTTGGTCT
>JASFEQ010000248.1:0-6803 GCA_050124735.1 Desulfobacteraceae bacterium
TGGGACCTGGGTAATACCCAAAGAGACAATTTTGAAAGGGTCAAAATTTGTAATAGGCTTTCCCTCAAATTCTATAATTCCTTTCGCCGGATGGATCAAACCGGAAATGGTATCCAATAGTGTCGTTTTACCTGCGCCATTGGAACCAATGAGCGCCACGATTTCACGCCGTCTGACCGTAAGGGACAAATCCCAGATGACCTGTAGGCTTCCGTAGTATACGGATATATCGGTGACTTTGAGTATGGTTTCCTGCTCCATATCTTACGCAACCCTTAATCCTTCATTCCCGTCAGCTGCCGGCGCACAGAGCACATCCCTTGTTAATGGGGCGTCCATATCCTTAACCAAAATAGGCCTCGATGACTTTTTCATCTTCCATGATTTCACTGGGCAAGCCCTCAGCTATTTTCACGCCCTTGTCCATCACAATGATCCTGTCCACAGCCTCAACCATTATTTTCATAACATGTTCAACCAATATGATGGTTATGCCCATTTCGTGTATCTGTTTCAGCAGGTCTAGTATTTTCGAAAGTTCGTCCTCTGTTAGGCCGGCTGCAACTTCATCCAATATCACCAGGGATGGACTTGAAGCGAGGGCCCTTGCCATCTCCAGCCTTTTAAGGGTGAGTTCCAGCAGATTCTTTGCCAGCACATCCTTCTTATCAGAAAGTTCTGTTTTCTCAAGTATTATTACTGCTTCCTTTTCAGCTGCGGCTTTCCTCAGGCCTCGTCCAAATATCGCGGCCACCATGACATTCTCCAGAACAGTCAAATGGGTAAAGGGCCTGGGGATCTGATAGGTTCGACCGATACCCCGTCTGCAGATTTTATGAGGAGTGAGTCCTGTGATGTTCCGTCCCTTATACTTCACTGTTCCCGAGTCCGGTTTGTAATCGCCTGCAATCACATTCAAGAGCGTTGACTTTCCCGCTCCATTTGGGCCCATCAATCCTATGGTATCACCTGGACTTACATCAAAATGGACATCATCAACGGCGAGCAAGCCCCCAAAACGCTTAGTCACTCCCCTGATTGAAAGAATGGGTGTTTCCATGTGAACACCGTCCCTTTGCGATCTTTCCTGATTAGAATCTCATTTCTTTTCCCGCCACTCCACCTTTGCTTGGCCATTCTCCTTCCTGATGGTAATCCACTTTTCTGCCAACAACGGATTCGTGAACGGGAAATCGGACCTTATATGAAGCCCTCTCGTCTCTCTTCTCTCCAGCGCTGTAAATAAGATCATCTCCCCACATTCCATCAGATCCAGGACTTCCATGCATCTCATTAATTCGTGCGAGTTACTGGCCACCATGGTATCCACAGCTTTCTGCTTGAGGTCTTTAAAATATTTTAGTCCCGCATTGAGCAGGGTTTCCGATCTTACAAGCGTGCCGGCATAGTCTTTCATAATCTGCTGAAGGGCAATGTTGGCCTCTTTCCAGTGAGGGCCGTTTTCCCTTTTAATGAAGCCGGTGTATAGTTTTGCCCGCTCTGCAACGCTTTGGATATCCTCAGCCTTTTCAAACCCTGTTATCTCCTTTGCCCGTTTCGCCGCACCCCCTCCAGCAATCCAACCGAACGTGGCTGCGCCCGCGATATCGGCCCGGAAGTTTCCCACAGGATCTCCGGCAGCAAACAACCCAAGCACACTGCTTTCGCCATTCAGATCGATCTCGATGCCCCTGCCGATCAGATGGGGTTCGTATTGCATGAATTCCACCATGTGCTTCCGGACATCGATGCCCTCTCTCTTCATATAATCCAGCATGGCGGTCAGCCCCTCGTTTTCCATACCCCAGAGCATGTACTCGAGGTCTTCTTTGGCCGTCTCCGTACAGTCGATGTAGGCGGGTCCGCGGCCTGATTTGTGGTAATCCGTAAACACGGAGTTCCACACATCGGATGTGATGTCACCCAATTCTCTTGTCGGCTTCGTGACAAAGGGGCCGATATTCTTGCCCTTGGGATCCTTGAAAATCCCTATCCAACTTGACTTTCCGCAGCGGGCAATGAATTTGGGACCAGCGTGCCTGTTGGGGAATTCCATATTCACGAGTTTGGCCCCAGCCCGATAAGCCGTGGCCTGGGCAGCTCCCGTGCAGGAGGGACAGAAGGCAGTATTAAAAATCCATCCCGGGCTCGGGGCCGGAGGATAGAGTCGGCTTGCTGAACCCGTAGCAAGGATAACGGACTTGGCGCGAAAAATTTTAATAACTGGCTCCTCCTTCTTTATGCTCAAACCAATGGCACCCACGGCCTGCCCATCGTGCGTTATGACGTCGGTAATGGGCAGGTGGTTTTCTATTTTTACCCCACGCTTTTTTGCCTGCTTGGTCAGGAGCTCTTTTTGATTGTGTCCCGCATATTTTAACCAGACACGGGGCCGCCCCGGGAAGGCGTGTCCCATGAACTCCCACTTCCCATGGGGTCTCATGGCGATGCCCCAACGGTCCCAATCTCTCGCCCTTGCGAACGACTCTTCCAGGAATTTTACGGTGTGCGTGCTGTCATGATACCCACCGATCAGACTGTTCCGCGTTTCAGTGACAATAGGCTCCATATCATCCCCATGGACCTCCGGGATATAGCAGAGGAAATGGTCATTCCCTGTGGCCCCGGAGCCGCTCCTTTTCGTGTTGGCCTTCTCAGCCACAATGACGCTCACCCCATGATCCGCTGCATTGATGGCCGCCATGAGGCCGGCTATACCACCACCCACGACCAGGACATCTACCTCGATGGCTTTCTTATCTGTTTTGATCATGTTATCGTTTCCTCCTTATGAATACTCAGGCTCCCAGCCTTCTCCGCGACGGGACTGAAGCCGAAGAGGGAATGCGTTCGTAGTCTGTTTTCAATTGTCCCAGGGACAAACATCTATCTTTGAACACTGTCCTCGCGATGAATCACTTCTTACCGGCAGAACGGGCAGCCTCCACGTAAAGCATCATGGCAGGCAGTGGAATGCGCAGTTCGATCGCTTCCTGCTTACAGTCCAGGACACACGAATTGCAGTGCCAACATTCCTCAGGATATTTTATCTCAGGAATCTCCTTCTTCTTTGCGACCCGGAAGACATCCGTTGGACAGATGTCCGCACAAATCCCGCAGGCATTGCATTTCTCTTTAATGATAATCGGTGGCATAGTGACCTCCTTAAGTAGAATTGTTCTTGATTTTCCATTTTATGATGATAGGTTCTTGAAAAAGGCTATGACTGTCCTCTTGTGTCATTCCCGCTTTCGCGGGAAAGACTGTACGGCTGATTCTTTCAGCAATCTGTTAATTCTTATCGCGCCACGCCATATTCACCTGGCCCTTCTCCTGCCAAATACTCAGGAATTTTTCCTGTAAGAGCGGGTTCGTAAAGGGAAAGTCCGATCGCCTGTGCATCCCTCTCGTCTCTTTTCTCTCCAGAGCTGCCAAGAAAATGACTTCCCCACAATCCATCAGATCGAGGGTCTCCAAACTTCTCATCAGCGTATGCGAATTATCTGCCTTCAGGGTCTTAAATACTTTCGTTTTCAAGTCCCTCAGATATTTCAACCCCGCCTTCAATAAGGTCTCTGACCTCACCTCCACACCCGCATAATCGCCCATGATCTGCTGAAGGGCCAGGTTCGCCTCTTTCCAAGAGGGCCCTGTTTCCCTTTCCAGGATTTCAGAATAAAATCTTACCCGATCTTTTGCCAGACGACTCTTTTCAGCCTTTTGAAACCCAGGGATTCCCTTGGCCCTCTCAGCAGCGCTCTTCCCTGCAATCCAGCCATACGTGGCCGCGCCTGAGATGTCCGCCCGGAAATTGCCCACCTCATCCCCGGCTGCGAAGAGGCCTCGCACATTGGTCTCAGCATGCACATCGATCTCAATGCCTCTGCTCCCAATAAGAAAGGGTTCATACTGCCTGAACTCAACCCTGTGTTTCCGTACATCGATACCCTCTGCCGCCATATAATCGAGCATGGCCGTATTTCCCTCTTCCACAAGACCCCATAGCATATATTCAATATCCTTCTCCGCTGTGGTCGTACAATCCACATAGATGGGACCTTCTCCAGATCGAAATTTATCCGTAAAAACAGTATTCCAAACGTCGGCTGTAATATCACCCAGTTCCTTTGTGGGCCTATCCACAAAAGGACCGATTGCCTTGCCGTGAGGATCCCGGTAGACCCCTATCCAGGTGGCTTTGCCGCATCGAGCCAGGTATTTTGGGCCTGCATGTCTGTTGGGGATTTCCATGTTAATCAGCTTGGCTCCAGCCCTGTAGGCCATGGCCCTGCCGCTTCCATTACAACTTGGGCAGAAAGCGATGTTAAACATCCAGCCTGGGGTCGTTGAGGGGTAGAGCCTCGTGGCGGAGCCTGTGGTCAGTAGAACGCACTTTGCCCGGAATAGTTTCACCACAGGTTTTTCCGTTGAGGTACTCACCCCTATGGCCCCGATCACCTCCCCCTTTTCGGTTATCACCTCTGTGAGCACAAGGTGATTCATGATTTGGGCGCCCCGCTTCTTCGCCTGTTTGGTTAACACCTCTTTCTGGTTGTGTCCCGCATACTTGAGAAAGATACGGGGGCGACCCGGGTAGGCATGGCCTGAAAAATCCCAGTGACCTTTGGGCTGCATGTTGATGCCCCAGCTTTGCCAGTCCTTCACGCGCTCATAAGACTGTTCCAGAAACTTCCTGGCCAGAGACGTGTCCTGAAAGTCTCCATGCAGACTGTGCAGGTCCTCCCACAATATGGGCTCCATATCATCCCCATGGACTTCGGGCATGTAGCAGCAAAAATGGTCATTGCCCGTGGCACCGGACCCACTCCGCTTCGTGTTCGCCTTCTCGGCCACGATGACGCTGGCCCCCTGATCTGCCGCATGAATGGCCGCCATTAATCCGGCTATACCCCCACCCGCGACCAACACATCAACCTCAATGGGTTCTTTATCTATTTGGATCATCCCGCCCTCCTTTTAAAATGAGTGTTCGTGGGACCTGATATAAGACCTCCTTCTCACGGTGGTTATATGACGCGCTCTCATCAACTCCCATACAAATTGGGCAAGAAAAGCGCAATCTGGGGAAATATGATGAGTATGATAACGCAAAAAATCATGGCGACCAGAAACGGAAGCACGCCCCGGAACATATCCGAAAGGCTGATTTCTTTTGTCACTGTTTGCAGGGCAAGCACGTTGATGCCCATCGGGGGCGTGATCACCGCCATCTCAAACATGAGAACCATAATCACCCCAAACCATATGGGATCATAGCCCATAGAGGTGACGACGGGATAGAAAATGGGGACGGTGAGGATCAGCATGGGAATGGCAGGCATGAGGCATCCGAGGAAAAGATAGATCACCAGGATCGCAATGAGAATCACGAGCGCGGGGACAGGCAATTGTGTCACATAGTTGGCAAGGTCAATGGGGAGCTTGCTCGCTGCCATAAAGACACCAAAGACCTGGGCACCTAGCAAGATGCCAATACATACAGCCGATATCTTTCCCGCCTCCAGAAGGCTGGACAGGGTGCCCTTCCAATCAAGACGTCTGCGGGCCACGCCGATGATGAATGCCCCGAAGGCTCCGATGCCGCCCCCTTCCGTGGGCGTAAACACCCCGATATACATGCCCCCAATAACAACAGCAAAAAGGAGCAATGTGGCCCAAACGCCCTTCAAGGAATAGATTTTTTCCCTCATCGTTGTGCGGGGACCGGGTGGTCCCAGTTTGGGATTTCTTCTTGCGCGCAGATAAATGCTCAACATGAAAAGCAAGATAAGAAGAATCCCTGGAAGGATGCCTGCAATGAAAAGTAGTGCGATAGACTGGTCGGCAAGGAGCGCATAAAGGATAAATGCCAGGCTTGGAGGAATCAGCACCCCCAGTGTACCCCCCGCCGCAACACACCCAGCGGCAAGTCTGGAATCGTATTGGTATCTCTTCATTTCAGGGATGGCCACCGTCCCCATGGTGACGGCTGTTGCCATGCTGTCCCCGCACACGGCGGCGAAACCCCCGCATGCACCCACAGTACCCATGGACAGACCCCCGGGAAGGGGTCCAAGCCATTTGTATGCCATGTCATAGAGATCTCTCCCTATGCCAGCGAAAAAACAGAACTCCCCCATAAGGACAAAAAGGGGAATCACCGAAAAGGTATAGTGGGACACGGTGCCGAAAGGGGAAGAACCCATAACGCTAAGACCTGCACTGGTGCCGCGCAAATAGCACATCCCAACGAAGCCTACCAGAATGAGTGAAGTGAAAACGGGCAATCCAGCTAGAAAAGCGACAAATAGAAGCCCCAGACCGATAAGGCCAGCTGTCATCAATCCAACCCCCCAGGGGAGGTCCCTGAGCCACACGGTCGCCAAATAAAGCAGCGCCAGGATGCATATACCTACAACGGCCCAAACAGCAGCCTGTTTCCAGTTTTTGACGCCCTTCCCCATATTGGAAAAGAGATCAATAACAAGAACACACCCGGTTAGTGCAAACCCAAAGGCGACCACCAGCACAAAGGGTGATATGGGCAAACGAAGCACGGCGGTCACCCTGTTCATGCTGTCCATGAGTATGGCGTACTCAATGCTACGCCACACAATGACCGCAAATAGCGTTATCGCTACAAAGAGGGTGATACTGTTGAGCACCAAGCCGACTCTTTCCGAGAGCTTGTGCGTCAATATATCAATGGTCACATGCTGCTTTCTGGAAGCAGCGTAGGGGATTCCCAACAGGATCGTCAAAACCAGGAGAAAGCCGGTGATTTCAATGGATCCTGTAATGGG
>JASFEQ010000249.1:0-6796 GCA_050124735.1 Desulfobacteraceae bacterium
ACGCTTTCTTTCTTCGTCCAGGGTATCGAAATTTGCCCCTCCCTTCGAGATAATCAGATCAGCTCCCTCTACCAACTCTCTCACTTCCCTGGAACATCTCTTAAGGATTGTCCCGGGCAATGGACTGTCTATGCCGTTTTCAATAACGGTTGCCACTTTATCCACTCCCACATACTGCGCCTCTTTCAGTGTTGCGTCGTTGAGGACGGGAACACTTTTTACAACAAAGAAAACTTCTATATCCTGTCCTTCTCTGATTGTTTCGACGAGTAATTTGTCAAACACGATCTCGCCCGCATTGTCCCCAATATATAAGAGACGCTTGGCTGAATTAAGTTTCCCTACAAATTCTTTGAATGTCTCTTCAGGTAAGGCATATACCATCCGTTCTTCTATCAATTGTAAAGTATTTGCAGGTTTAGCGGTCATCATGAAATCAATTGAATTTCCAAATTTGGAGCTGCATTCACAGACTGTTTTAAGCCTGGGTAGATTTCTAGAATCATCCTGTTTTGTTTTAGTTTCTCCTCATAAAAAGGATCAGTGCTGTCAATCTCTTGCATGATCTTCTTGAAGACAAGCTCGACCACTTCCTCATTCGTCGTATTCCCATAATGCCCTTGTAATGCGGGAATCTGCAGGATGTCGCGGTAGACTCCTTCAATTCGTTTTTTATCCAATTGAAGTCTTCTCAAGGTAGAAAGGGACATATTTAATATACAGGGGATGCAATCCGGTTTAAATAACATTGTTTTAGGTTCCGTCCTTTATAGTGTGCTTGGCAACATGACAGAAGTGCCATAGCAAAAATCCCAGGTCATTGCCATACCTCTTTCATTTCGATGCTTTTTCCATAGCCGAACAGGTCGTCCATACGCAGGTAGAATTTGTTTAGGAAAGAGAGGTTCTTTACCTGCCATCTGATGAAATTGTGAAACCAGTTGTCATGCTTGTTGAACACGCAGACCCGAATGCAGTTTGCGCAGTCACCCCTATTGCGCACCCAGAACTGGAAACATCTTTCCGGATTTATATACCATTTGTATATGCCATGGTTGTTGGATATGGTAAGGCCCTCTGTTGTGGGTTGATCAAAACTGATTGCCTGGCCTGGGCATGTTTCAGCACATTTTCCGCAAGTTTCGCACATCTTCCTCGCGCCAATTTCAATGGGTTTGTCTGGGACCAAAGGCAGGTCTGTAAATACTTTACTTATACGAACCCGGGGGCCGAAACCGGGGGTGATGAGTAGGCCGTTCCGTCCCAGTTCCCCCAGGCCGGCATCGATGGCCATGGGAATGCTCAAAGCAGTATCGTTGCCACAGGGAATGGCCTTATAGCCTAAATCCCGAATGAAGTGAGCGACAGAAGAAGCCGCAAAAGCCATCATGGAATAGCCCCTGCCGGTGGCTGCGTTCTCACCATAAGTGGGCGCCGTGCGCATCAATGTATAATTCATCTCATGGACCATGACAAGGGCGTGTTCAAATCCCTCTGGGATGTCATCAATTGGCGTATGATTTCCCGTTCTCGGATCGAATCTATGAGAGTAAATCCAACGTGAATCCACCTTACAAACTCCAACCGAAGACGCACCCATATACATGGCTGCCTTTTTTAGGATTCTGGTCATCTCCTCTGGGTCAGAAACTTCCCATTTGTCACCCAGCGGCATGCGGTCCCTTTCTGCAATTTTGGATGAGTCCGGAAACCACTCGTAGAGGCCCTCATTCCCGATCATGTTTCCAAATCCCCACCATCTCTCCAAGTACCAAGAGCCCATGGCGAAGGACCAATCCAGCATGGTATATCCCTCGTCATCCTTGAAATTCCGCACACCATAATGCCTTTTGCCCAGCTCCAGCATCGAAGAGCCGGACCTGTCTGTGTCTCTTGGTCTAGAGAACATGGTGTTTCTCTGATCGAAACGCCCAGCCTCTCCAGAACCTATTTTCATCTTAGCTTCTCTGCCCACGTCTCATCCTCTTCTGCCCTTTTTCATTCTCTTTCTTAAAGATTTCATCGAGCAGGTCAGTCGTGGTTTCTTCAAAGCGTCTTTCGTTAAAGTCTTTTTAGCCTTATTCGATTCCCAGTTCTTTCAGCTTTTCCATGGTCGGGACCCCGTCTTTTGTGTATCCAAGTGCTTCATAATATTCATCCAGCATGCCTCCCAGATTCTTGACCACTTGACCTGTAGAGGATCCAGCATTCCTTAAGGGTTCAGAAACCATTCGCCGTGGAAGAGAATCCTCTTTTCGTCTGAAACCCTCTCTCACATTGAAGTTCCTTTCAATGCACATGATTCTTTCTCCAATTTTTAGCAAGTTATCTGTGCTCTTAAACTCTTCAAATCCTGTGGCGGCTGAGAGAAACTCTGCGTACATGGGGAGATTTAAACCCGAATTCCCAAAGGTGCAGGATATGAGACAGTCATCCAGTGCCTGTTCTTTTTGGACTTGCGCAATGGATGCCCCTTTGTCCTTCTCAGTGAAGGGATCCACTTTGCGAACGAGTTCATCCCTCGGCCGGCCGTACATATGGCTCCCGCCGATATTTGAAGTGGCCATACTCAGTCCATATCCCTTGACACCCCTGGGGTCATAACCCGAAAGTTCCAGACCTTTAATGTGCATTGCATAAGAGCCAGCATCACCACCTATTTGCTCGGCCGCCCTCCTAACCCCCTCTCCCAACAGACTCCCAAATCCCTCCCTTTTCCCGATTTTTTCAATCAGAGAAAAAATGGCATCCATATTTCCCCAGCTAAGGTCGTGGCCGTCCGTATCAGCGTTTGAGATGATTCCTTTTTCATACAGCTCAGAGGCAAAAGCGATGCAACCCCCTGTGCTTATGGTGTCGAGACCATAATAATCGCAAAGGGCATTGGCATTAACGACAAACTGTTTGTCTGTGAGACCGAGTAAGGGGCCAAAGGCATAGACCGACTCATATTCCGGTCCATCGATTTGCGATCCACGAAGCGGTCCTTTCGTCACATCTCGCATCCCGCCGCACCGGGTCATGCAGACATGACAACCCGCCTTCGCCTTTTTTAATGCATGAAACTCATCTCCAGAGACCTCATCAACGCTCTGGATGCTTCCCTCTTGGAAATTTCTAACCGGTAAAATCCCCAGGGCATCGACAACAGTGGTGATATAGGCGGATCCAAAGGTGCCCATATTTTTTCTGCGGGGATGCTCCTCAAGGATGCCGATTTGCTTCTTATTCAAATTCTTGAATTTGGACGCGTCAAAGGGGATGGGCTTTTTGATTGGTACATTAATCGAGATGGCCTTCAAATTCTTGGCCCCCATGACCGTTCCCACTCCGCCCCGGGAAGCGGTGCGTTCCCCTGAAGTGATGGCGGCATACCGGACGAGTCTTTCGCCAGCCATTCCGATGCATGCCGACTCTGTATGGCGACCATGATTCTCTTTAAGTCTTTTTTGCAACGACCGGGGATCGAGACCCAAGAGATCGTTCGCTCCCATGAAATGAATGCCATCTCCATCTATATGTACATAGGTGGGCTTTTCTGCCTTCCCTTCCACGATGAGCAGGTCATACCCCGCATATTTCAACCATGGGCCGAAATTGCCTCCGGTGATAGATCTGAAGATGGTGCCGGTGAGAGGGCTTTTGCATGTCACGGCCCATTTGGAAAAGCCCTGGAGCCCCGTGCCACCCAGTACGCCCATGGACATGATCAGCTTGTTTTCTGGACCAAGGGGATCTATGTGCGGGGGTAATTCGTCATAGAGGTATTTGGCACTTAGCCCTCGTGCGGCGATAAATTTCCTGTAGTGCTGATCAGGAATCTCTTCCTCTTGAGACGAGGAATTTCTCAAATTGATTCTAAGAAGTTTGCCAGCAAATGTCATTTTTCGATCCATCAATATTGGGGTCCGGGCAGGCCAAAGTCTTCGGCTATCACCTGGTAACAGTTATAACTTGAACCGCGTCCGATACCCGGTCCGCCTGCTATCCCTGAGGAACACATATAAAGCCCCTTGATAAATGTCCGAAAACCTCCCGGCAGTCCTCTGAAACGTCCGCTCTGGGAGCCGCCGCAGTTGCCTTCAGACCAGCCCCCTTCTCTCATATCTAGGTGGGTATCCTGTATTTCGACGGGCGTCGCAATACGCTCTCCGATGAAGTTTTCTTTGGTCATGTTGGGTGCGTATTTCTGCCAATGTTCGATCATGGAGTCGTAAAATTCGTCATGCAACTGGCGCCACTCCTTCCTGGAGAATAATCGGGCAGGACAGGTAAATTCCTCTACGAACACGCAATGTTTTCCTTCGGGGACGCGGGTGGGATCCCATATGCTGTCAGGGGCCGTCAGGAGGAAATGCTTGGAGGGTATCCCAAAGAGGAAGATCTCATGCATGTACTTGTCTTCCATATACGCCAGGTCCTTTCTTGCCACGTAAGTCCGAGGTGTGGCATTGACATCAGGGTTGTTCTTGGCCGCCTTATAGTCGGGAAGCTCATGCACAGCGGTGGGCCCCCAGAAGAGTTGTGCGCGATCAAAGAAATAGGTATCCACCTTGCGCCTAATCTGGGTGCTCAGATGCTCTTCTCCGATCATGCGAAGGAAGAGCTGGGGCGTGGCATTATCCGATACCACCATCTGCTTTGCCTCAATCTCGGTGCCATCCAGCAACTTGATGCCATTGGCCTGACCATTTTCAATCATTACCTTATCCACTTCAGAATTGATAAAGTATTCCACACCCAACTTTTTGCCCGCCGAGACGAGCGCATCCGTGATGGACTGGGTTGCCCCTTTGGCAATGGACGCTGACTCCCATCCGAGCACCAGGTGGATGTTCGCAAGGATATACATGAGACCGGGCACATCATCAGGATAAATGCCGGCCGAGGTGAGAAATCCTCTGAGCGTTATAATCCTCATTTCCTCGCTCTCGAAGAAATAGTATGCGATTTCCCTGGCGGTCATGAACTGCATGGAAGAATCAATCCCGCTTTTGGGATTGCTCATCAGTTCTTCCAGGGGATCAGGCACCCCAGAAGGGGTCGGTACGGAGTATCTATACCTGTGAAATGCCGGTCGGATGATCTCTGTGTATTTCTCCGTCCAATCAAGATAGGCCTCTGCGTCGGCTTTGGAAAACTGGGAGATCTGCTCATAGGTCTTTTTCATGTTCTTTTCGCTAAACTCTGTTTTCCCTGTTTGAGGGTCCACGACGGGGTAACCGGCATAACTCACATAGGACGTTCCATCATCAAAGATGACCGCCTCATTGGTGGCGGGAAAGACATACTCCAGCCCCTCGTCCCGAAGATTGAACTCCTTATAGGCAGGATGAGCGTAAAAGCGCGTAAAATGAGCGCAAAAGTTGTCTCGAAATCCGGGCGCCGGCGTGTCATCATAGGATACGGCGCCTCCTCCCAAATGATCCAGTCGTTCAAAAACCCCTACGGTCAAGCCGGCCTTAGCCAGGTATGGGGCAATAATTGTCCCATGATGTCCGCCACCAATAATCACCGCATCGTAAGATTTGTCAGCCATTGTGTCACCCTCCTGTTTCTTTATAATATATGTATTAAATACACCTTTCCTAACCATTCAAAAACTATTGAAGCGACTTGAAAACAGCCGCCAGTTTATCGGCCTTTTCTTCAGGTGTGGCACCATCAATAAATTCGCAATCCCTTCTCATATCCGGCGGCGACGAAAGCTCTAGGACCTCCATCTTCTGCAGCCCTCCCTGTGCCGAGATGAAATCATTGCTGCTCCATGAAGGGATAGAGGCCCTCGCCCTGAGCATCTTCATCATCTTGGTCCTCGAGATATACCGTAACTCGCCGACCTCATTGCTCACCGTTGCCAGGGCAGGCATCCTGGTCCTCACCTGTTCATAGCCCCCGGGGATGTTCTTTTTGACCAGCACGTTCCCCTCCTCTACCTTGATCTCGCGGGCCAGGCTGATGCATGGAAGACCCAACATTTCACCCAGTATCAGGCCCACCTGACCGGAGTCCCAATCACCGGCCTGCCGCCCGGTCAAAACCAGGTCATATTCGCCTATCTTTCTTATCGCATCCGCCAGGGCACTGGCAATGGAATGGCTGTCAAGCTTTTCAAAAGCGTCATCCTGCAGAAGGATCAATTCATCAGCACCGGCTGCCAGGCTCTTTCTCAATACCGTATCCGAGACCTTCTGGCCCAGGCTCAAGACGGTGATCTTCCCTCCCACCCCTTCCTGTAGCTGAAGGGCGACCTCCAGGGCATTTTCATCAAAGGGGTTGATGACCAGCGGTGCATCAACGATAACTTCCTTTTTGTCCGTATCTACACTGACATCCGACAAAGGCGCTTCGGGGTCGGGGATCTGTTTGGCGCAGACTATGATTGATAATTCTTTCATGACAGTTCCTCCAATCTCTCTACAAGGGCAGGTATGACCTTTTCATAATCTTCAACAATACCGTAATCGGCCACCTTGAACATGTTACAACCTGGATCCGTATTGATAGCGATGATCTTTTTGGATTGAATCATGCCCACAAGATGCTGAATCGCCCCCGATATTCCCACCGCAATATAGATATCCGGGGAAATCATGGTGCCGGTCAGACCCACCTGATGATCGGAAGAGATCCAGCCTTTATCCACAGCCACTCTGCTGCATCCAATCATCACACTTCCAAAGTATTTGCTTAGCGTCTCTGCCAGCTCTTGGAGTATCTCAAACCCCTCCTCATCATCCAGCCCCGCGCCGCCTGCAACCACCACATTCGCCTTGTCCAGCGCAACCACATCCTC
>JASFEQ010000250.1:0-6765 GCA_050124735.1 Desulfobacteraceae bacterium
CTTGTGCACTCCAGCTCACCCCAAGAAAGAGTAGATTATCGTTCGTAAGCTTCAGTTTAGCTATAAACTACAAAAATGGCATTTTTCGCTTGGGTTTCCTGCTTGCCCGCCTTTTGTATCAGTGCTAAAATAATAGAGATTCAACCAATATCCACCCAAAAATCTCTTCTTCTATAAGTGCCCGCCGAGATATTTTCCGTTGGCTCGTAACAGAGCTGTACTTTCCGTATGCAAAATAGGAGGCAATAAAAGAATAGTTCTAATTCCGTCTACCTTTCTCCAGACAGAGTATCTTTTTCTGTTGGGAGATCTTTAATTCACCTCAAAGCCAAAACCTTCATCAAACAAGGAGTAAAGGACTAATTGATATGAGATACAGACTTAATCTATTGAAAGCCCTGAGTAGGGTAAGCGTATCGGTTCTAATTGTATTATTTCTAACGGTTGGCCTCTGCCTCGCTCAAAACAGTGTTGAACAACTCTTGACTAAAGCTGTGGAGTATGGTGCCCAAGGACAGTTTATAGAGGCCAAACAGGAGATTGAAAAGGCATTGAAAGTTGACCCCACACATATAAATGCAAAACTGGTATTGGGGGCTATTGAAGATATAACCACCAGAAGAATAGCAAGGGAAGCAGCTATCCATTTTTTTAAGGGGAAATCCTATGAAAAAAGAGGAGAATTGAATAAAGCAATCGCCGAGTTCAATAAAGCCTTGCAGATAAACCCTGGTTTTGCTGTAGCCTACCTAAGCCGTGGAATCGCATATGGTGATAAAGGCAATTATGACAAGGCCATCTCTGATTGTAATAAGGCCCTTGAGATAAATCCCTATGATCCTATAGCCTACCTCAGTCGGGGAATGTCATATGAATCAAAAGGCCGGGTTGACCAGGCCTTCTCTGATTACAATTTGGCCCTTGGGTTAAACCCTGATTTTGCTGAAGCTTACGTCAAGCGTGGGGATGCTTATAGCCACTTTGGCCAGTTGGATGACGCCATCTCTGACTATAATAAGGCCATAGAGTTAAAGCCTGAGCTTGCTCCGAGCTACGTCAATCGGGGATTTGCCTATAGTCGCAAAGGTCTACAAGATCACGCTATTTCTGACTACAACAAGGCGATAGTGTTGGACCCGAGGATTTCACAGGCTTACAATAATAGGGGACTTGCCTATTACAAAAAAGGCGAGTATGGCCAAGCTATTTCTGATTACAACAAGGCAATCAAGTTAGACCCGAGTTATGCTAAGGCTTACATTAATAGGGGACTTGCCTATGACAAAAGAGGTGAATATGACAAGGCTATCTCTGATTTTACAACGGTCATAAAGATAGACCCACGGAATGCTGACGCCTACTTTTGTCGAGGCAATGCCTATGACAATAAAGGCGAATATGACAGGACTATCTCTGATTTCTCAACGGGCATAGAGATAAACCCGAGGGATGCTGACGCCTACTTTAGTCGGGGGAATTTCTATGGTAGAAAAGGGCAGTATGAGGATGCCATTTTTGACTACAACAAGGCCATAGATATTAACCCAGAATTTGCCACAGCTTACAACAATCGAGGACTGGCCCATATGAGGTTGGGGCATAGAGAAAGGGCTTGTTCCGATTGGAAACACGCTTGCCAATTTGGGAATTGCAAGAACTATACGATAGCGAAAAGAACCGGGGATTGTGAATAAAGGGAATTCCCCCATCAAGTCTTAGCAAATCCATTTGTGAATACCTTTATAATAGGCCTAACCTGGATATCTGGCTTACTTTTACCATCCCTCAGCTAGCTATTTAATTCAGTCCTAAATCGGGTCGCCCCTCTTTTATGTTCCTCAATTGCTGTTTGTTTTATGTGACAGATTCCCTTCAAAACCCTTCAAAGCTGTTACGTGCAATACTATTGCGCCGCTGCCCTTCTGTTCAGTTTCTCATCTTCATGGTCTCAGTCAAGCGTGATGTTTTTAAGACAATGGGAGACTTTAAACATACACGGTGGGGCACGTGTTTTCTAGTGAGATATGGGCTAACCTGTTTAATTCAATAGAGAAATAAGAAAAACTGCTTTGCAGGACAAATTTGCACGATTTTTGCTGCTAAATGGTGGATTTGTACGTGTACTGCCTTAAGAGATATTGGAGGAAACAAATGAAGAAAACAACGTTTTGCTTAATATTTGTCCTAATACACGGTCTTTATTTCTCGAACTGCTTTGCCGAGGAAGACTTGCAGGTCTTGATGCGAGACGGCAAGGCCAAACTAACCTATCAGGTCACAGGTGTGAACCAGGTTATGGTATCAGCCTTGGACGCGGAAAATAATCCCGTCAGGGGACTGAAATCAGAACATTTTGTTATTGAGGAAAAGGGAAAAAAGGCGAAAATCCTCTCTGTTGAATCCCTGGAGGCCATTGAAAAGGTAAGCCTTAACATTGTCCTTGTTGTGGACAATTCCCTATCCATGAAAAAGCGGGGAGCCGTTGAGCCGCTAATTTCTGCGCTGGAAGAATTTTTCAAAATAGTGCGGCCCATAGATAACGTCCACGTGGTCGTTTTTGATGATAATCGCGCTTTGAAAGTTGGCGAGCGATGGTTACACGCCAAGACCTTTCATTCCGACAATGTTCCGGAACTAAGAGAGTTCATAACCTATAGTTTCAAACGCGGATTAACGGGTGGCACCTATTTATATGAAGCCATGCTTGCCGGAGTCGATCTCATACGACAGATGCCCGCAAACAGCAACAAATTCCTATTGGTTCTAACTGATGGCGAGGATCTCAATAGCGGCATCAAGAAATCCATTGTTGAATCTGCGGCCGAGGGTATAGAGAATTTTGAAGCCTACGCCATAGACTATATGCCGAGACCAATGATGGATCCTTTTCTCAAGTCCTTTGCTGAGCTTCATAGTGGCCATATCTGGAAAGCAACCTCGGCGACAAACTTTCTACCCATTTTCAAGTCTTTTTCCACCAACTTGCTTCATCGCTACCTGATCACCTACAAGTTCTTCGATCCTCCCAAAGGGACAGTGGCCATGGAACCGACTGTGCTGACCATTGAGGAGTTGACCACGATCGATACTTCACCCATGCTGAATTATGTATTCTTTGACACTGGCAAGAGTGACCTTCCTGAGGCGTATCATCTTTTCACGAATCAGGCCGACACGAGGGCCTTTTCAGAAATGAACTTAAGGGGCACAAAAGAAAAATACTATAACACACTCAATATCATCGGGAAGCGCCTTGTTGAGTTTCCCGAGGCCCAGGTAAGAATTGTCGGCTGTAACTCGAATTATGGAGAAGAAGCAGGAAGAACGGATCTTTCTCGGAGCCGCGCAGAGGCAGTACGGGCCTATTTGATGTACATCTGGGGCATACAGTCTTCCAGGATGAAAGTGGAGGCACGCAACCTCCCTGGTGCCGCCACAACAAACCGGTCCCTTGAAGGACGACTCGAGAATCAACGCGTGGAGATCTATTCGGATTTCCCTGCCATACTTGACCCCATCAAAAGCACCTATGTGGAAGAGACGAGTGAGGCAAAGGAATTCCGAATCTTTCCGAAAATCCAGAGTGGCTATGGAATAGGTCGATGGAAAATAGAGTTGAAAGGTGACGGCGTTCTCATTGGGTCTGTAGAAGGGGAAGGAGACCTAAAACCTGTTTACACCGTTGAAATTGATGATATTGGCCTTCAAAAAGTCCGCTCTTTCAAAGAGATCAGTGTGGGTATTGAAGTCACAGATGAAGAGGGCCAGATTTACAAGGATCAGGCCGTTGCAACATGTTCTGTCAAGTTTCTGAAGAAAGAAGAGCGTGTGGCCCAGAAGATGGGCTACAAGGTACTTGAAAAATACGCACTGATACTTTTTGATTTTAACAGCTCAGTTGTAAAAGAACGAAACAAGGCCATTGTTGACCGAATCGTTGAAAGGATGAGGGCGTTTCCCGCAGCCGAAGTGAAAGTCGTTGGACATACAGATAACCTGGGCGAAGTGGATTACAACCTCTGGCTCTCCGAGAGGCGGGCAAAAGCTGTTTACGAGCAGGTTCTGGCCGGAGGAATGATGGCGGGTGAAAAAATCACCTATGCCGGAGCAGGCCCCCACAACCCTCTTTACGATAATAGCCTGCCTGAGGGCCGGTCGCTCAATCGAACCGTGACTGTTCACCTTGAATATGAAAAGAACGAGTATCGTGCATCTCGTGCATACACTCCAGAAAGGTCAGATCGGATCGAGCAGCCTTTGTAATCGTCAGCGTGTTGCAATACTAGCAAGGCAAGGAATAAGGGGTCAGGCCCGCACTCTTGACTCTGCACTGTCCAGAGTGTGGGCCTGACCCTTTTGCTTATGTCCTTCCAATCTTCCGGTAAACCTGAGAACCATGCCCAATATGCATCTATTTCAGCCGAATTAGGATCCTGGGCAATAGCCCGTTCTCATTCATAAACACCCTAAAAATAACCGAGAAGCACACGGAATTGGAATGGCCTGCAAGAGAGGAAATCAAGGATTTGGGTAATAGCCCTCTGAGACTTGGCACCCCTTATTCTTGACCCTGGACTGGCCCGAATAACCCTCTTTTCGATTGATGACTGTTACTACAATATATAGTGTAATTTCCTGCTTGACACACAATATATTATGGTATAATTTATTACCATTCCTCAAAGCCTAGGAAAAGGGGTAATGGCCATGCTAAAGAAAAACTTCTCAAAAACCAGACGCAAATGCCGGGTAACCTTCGACTTGCCTCCTGAAGTGAGTGCAAAAAGAGTCGCCCTTTGCGGGGAATTCAACGAATGGAAACCCAAGGCCCATCGCATGAAGCAGCGAAAGGACGGCAGTTTCAGCATTACCGTCTCCCTGCCAGCGGGGCAGAGTTACCGATTCAAGTATTTAGTGGATGGCCAGCGATGGGAAAATGACTGGTCTGCGGACGCCTACGTACCGAACACCTTTGGCTCCGAAGATTCCTTGGTCGAATTGTAGATCTCTTAGGAGAGGAAAGCTTCTGGACTTTGACGATTTTTCGTGCTCTTGCACGTCAGTCGAAATCGCATAAACTGTTTACTATAAAAGGAAAAGGGGCCAGGCCTACACCCTTGACTCTGTTGTGTCAAGCGTGTAGGCCTGGCCCCTTTGTCTCCACTACATGATTGCCTGTCGAATCAGGTTAAGGCCACTCAGCAGGAACACCATGAGAAGAATGCGGCGGAATATAGCCTCTGGAATGTACCTGCGCAACCACTGCCCTACCACCAATCCACCGAATGCGGGTACGGCCGCGACCGCAGACCAAATGAAATCCAACGGACCCAGGACCTTGTAAAACGCAAGGGCCAGAATCATCGAGATGATCCCAACGAGGAAGGAGAGGCCTATCGCTTGTACAAAATGGTCCTTTGGCAGACCGATTGAAACCAGGAACATAATCAAGGGGGGTCCAAAGAAACTTGACATACCGCCGACAAAGCCAGCTATGAGGCCCACCAAAGGGCGGGCAAAAGGCTCGGCCCTGGGAGAAAGGCGCCAATCCAATCGCCACTGTGCAAACAGTGCGAAAACTAAAATGCTGCAGCCCAGGAGGAAGCTCAACAATCCCTTGTCAGCCTCTGCGAGCACTTTAACCCCGAGAACTGTTCCTAACGGCAGACAGATCAGCATAGGCCAGAACCGCTGAAGACTGCGCATCAGATAGCCCCCGGAAAATGCCTGCCAGAAATTGGTAAGTAGAATGGGTATTGGCATCAGGGCCACCGGAACAGGCGGCCCTATGAGAAAGGACATAAATGAAACGGCCGTTAGAGGAAGACCAATGCCTACCACTCCCTTGCTAAATCCACCAGCAGCCAATGCAAAGAAGACAAACCCAAAAATATAGAGATCCCAACCCTCCATCGGTTACAAGGAATATTCTTCTGTCAGCGTGTGTGCACCGCGTTAAAAAAGTTCATCCTCAGATTCTGCTTCACCTTCCTTTGGCCTTGTAAAAATGATCTTGTACATCTCCTCAAAACCCTCAAAGCAGATGCGGCACTCATCCTTATCCTCTTCCCCTGCACAGGTCTCACATTCTGCTTCTTTGGGGAGGGGCTCAAGATGAACCTCAAAGCCCGCCTCCTTGTACATTTCCACAGCCTCGGTCAAGCGGGGCTCACAGGCCACAAATTGTTTGGTCCACCCTTCCCTCTCAAGCATTACAGCCCTAGATTTTTCTTCACGCATGCCGAAAAGATTCCTCTCAAAGGGTGATAGGTGGGATATGAAATCCCACCCTACCCCTCTACCAAAATGATCGTTTTATGAGAGAGGTGTTTCAACACTCTATCCATCTTGAGTTGATCCTTCTCAGGGAGGGGGGCTAGATATGTGACCATAATGTTGAGCACGCCTTCGGATATTTCCCAAGGGCAAGACGCTTCAACTTCTTTGGCCAAAGACTCCAACCTGGACACATGGTTGGCCCTATTCTTACCAGGATCCAGAAGTAGCGCCTTCAGTTTCTTGATCCTGTCGTCATTCAAACGCGTCTCTTTTATTTCAGCAAGACCCTCTAAGGGACGTTGAGACAGATCAGGAAACCTGAAACGGATTGATTCCAAGCCTTCTTCCTTCTCCTCATCGTGAAATTCGTCCCACAGGTCAGTCACATAGCCCATAACCTGGCGACTGGATGTGACCAGTAAATCATTCTCCTTCAGGTATCCCCCAAAAAGGGCAACCCAGGCCTCAAGGATCTGTCTTAAGCGA
>JASFEQ010000251.1:0-6730 GCA_050124735.1 Desulfobacteraceae bacterium
GGCTAAAATCGTACATGTTTTTTTATTTCACTGAAAGGTTATGAAAAATGGATTTTTCTTTGAGTGACGAGCAGAGGGATATCAAAAGAGCGGCAGCGGAATTTGCGCGAGGAGAGTTTACACCGGAGCTGGCACAAGAGTGTGAGTTGAACCACCGGTTTCCCAGAGAGCTCTTCAAAAAGGCAGGTGAACTGGGTTTCGTTGGTCTGGATTATCCTGAGGAAATAGGCGGTGGAGGCCTGGGCGTCCTGGAGAATGTCCTTGTTATAGAGGAGTTTTGCAAGGCAGATTCAGGCTTGGGCATGGCCATGCATCTCGCCTACTTGCCTGCCAAGATTGTGAGAATCTTTGGCACCCCCCAGCAGCAAGAGAAGTTCTTGGCGCCCCTGGTGAGGGGTGATTGGATCTCGGCCGTTTCATTCACTGAACCGGATCATGGAAGTGATCTTACGTGCATGGATACCACCTTGGAAGAGAAGGAGGATGGATTTGTTCTGAATGGGACCAAGATTTTTACCACCAATGCAGGCTATGCGGATTTCTTCATCATTTTGGCCCAAGAAGATCAGGAGGCATCTGCGGGCAAAGGGATGACCACGATTCTGGTTCAACCGGATCCTTCCTCATGGCTCGGCGGGAAGATGGAAATCAATGAGATCCCTCACAAGATGGGATTAAGGATGACCTCCAGCGGTGAACTGGTTTTCCATGATCTGAAACTGCCCAAAGAAAACATTTTGGGACAAAGGGGACGTGGTCTTCTCAATGTCCTGGATTTCCTGGATGAGAGCCGGATTGAAATAGGGGCCCAGGCCCTAGGCAACGCCCAAGGGGCCTTCTTGAAGGCCTTGAATCATGCGAGGGAACGAAAACAGTTCAAAAAATCCATTATTACATTTCAGGCCATCGGCCATCGGCTGGCGAGGATGTGGAGCCAGCTTCAATCCCTCAAATGGATCACCTACCACGCGGCTTGGCTGTGTGACCAGGGGCCTGAGGCATCCGATGATATCAAGGCCCTTTTTACCTCCATGGTGAAGCACCATGTGCCAGAAACGGCTAAAACAATCATTGATGAAACCATTACGGTGTTTGGAGGCTATGGGTATTTTCTGGATCAGGATGTGGAACGGAGGTACCGGGATAATCGTATTGTGGAAATGTATGAGGGGACCGTGGAAGTCCAGTTGAACAACATGATTCGCGTCCTAAAGAAGATGAATCTAGATTTCCTCAGTTCTACACTTCTTTAGCCAGCAGCGGCCGGCTAACAAGAGGCCGCTAAAATGTTGGCCGTCACCAATAAACACACAATAAATGACATAGTAAAACCAATAAATCAAAATGGCCTCAGGATCTAAAAAAGTTATTATCGCGGCCCTCATAGGCAACGCACTGATCTCAATCACAAAGTTTGCTGCCGCTCTAATCACCCGTAGTTCTGCCATGCTCTCGGAAGGGATCCATTCCCTGGTGGATACGGGCGACCAGATACTATTACTTTATGGGCTGAGGCAGGCGAAAAAGCCGGCAGATGAAAATTTTCCGTTCGGCCATGGCAAGGAGGTCTATTTCTGGAGTTTCATCGTTGCCATTCTCATTTTTGCTCTGGGCGGCGGTATTTCAATTTATGAGGGAATCCAGCATCTGCGACACCCCAGAGCAATATCCAACCCTATGATCAACTACATTGTGCTGGGGCTTGCCCTACTTTTTGAGGGAGCCGCATGGTATTTTGCATTCCGTGGATTTACCCGCGCCAAGGGCAAGTGGGGTTATCTCGAAGCCATTCAGCGTGGCAAGGATCCTTCTATGTTCGTTGTGCTGTTTGAAGACACTGCGGCCATGCTAGGCCTGCTGGTTGCCTTTGTCGGTATCGCCCTTACTCAGATAACCGGGATTCTATATTTTGATGGTACCGCGTCGATTGTTATCGGCCTGATACTTATTGGTACCGCCGTCTGGCTCGCCTATGAAACCAAGAGTCTGTTAATTGGTGAAAGCGCCAATCGTCCTGTGATAAAGGGCATTAGGGAAATCCTGAAATCGAATATGCTGGTCGAACATGTCAATGAAGTCCTGACCATGCACATGGGACCGGACTTTATCCTCGCCAATCTCAGCGTGGATTTCAGAGACAATGCGACAGCCGACGATATTGAAACTGTCATTGCAGAGATGAACCAAGCCATTAAAAGGCAATACCCGCAGATTAAACGGATATTCATCGAAGCAGAAAAGCGTCGGGACAACAGCGGGAATCGCGCATAAATGAATCAGGGATCATATCTTCATTTGTCGTCTATAACGCCGTAAGGGGTATATGAAGATGTGACCCACCTTTCCCAAATTCACCGTCTGATTTGGGTATTAAGACTGAAATTAGTAGGTTATGTAGCATTCCTGATCAATAGCAAGGTATTAGATGTAAGGCGCCGAGGAGCGACGACTGAGGCGTATGGATTAATACGCCGCAAGGAGGAGCGATCGAAGGCAACGCCGCAGATGATGCCTTGATGGTGGATCAGGGCATTTTCTTTTGGCTTGACAACTAGAAGGGCGAAGATATATAAACCGGCCTGTGGATTAGGACGCATGAAGGGTCCTTAAAAACAACTCAAGCATGTAGAACAAAGAGATAAAGGCCACGGAGGTCTTGGAGCGGCAGTAGCCGCAGGCCCCCGTGGCCTTTTTGTTTGATCCCCTCCGTCAACTTTGGGTTTCAAATGAAAATATAGAATTTTCAAAGACACTGTCGAAAACCCGGATTCTTAGAGGCTGATGGAAAATGTCCAGATGCAAGGCTTCCGAAACTGGGGACCCGCCCGCAGGGTGGGGAGTCCAAGCGAAGCGCGGACAAATCCCGAGGAATGAGGCGTACATAGAAGTACGCCGCAGTGGCGAGGGATGAGGGTAACGCAGCCCATCGACTTTGCTCAGGGCCGTGAGTCCTTCGACCTTGCTCAGGACCGTGAGTCCTTCGACCTTGCTCAGGACCGTGAGCCTGTCGAACGGCCTGTCGAACGGCCTGTCGAACGGCCTGCCGAACGGCAGATGGGCGTTTTCCGACAGCCTCAACTTAGACCTATCGCAGCTCCCTGGTGAGGGGGACGAATCGAACGGGCAACACCTTTCTCATCTTGATGCGCCCTTGTTTTGACTTTTCCACCAAGGTAAGATACTGCACAGCGTATTGGCCTCCGACCGGGATGCACATCTTTCCCCCGGGTCTGAGTTGTTTGAGCAAAGGAGGAGGGACCAGCGTGGCTGCGGCTGTGACGATAATTCGATCAAAAGGGGCATACGCCTCCCAGCCATAATACCCATCAGCCGCCTTCACCTGGACATTCCTGTAGTTGAGGTGCTGGAGCCGATCATTCGCCTGTCTGGCGAGTGCACTCACAATCTCCACGGTGTAAACTTCCTGGACCAGATAGGAAAGAATCGCGGCTTGATAACCAGAACCCGTACCCACTTCAAGCACCCTCTGTTGGGGCGCAACCTGTAGCATTTCCGTCATATAGGCCACGATGTAGGGTTGGGAGATGGTCTGCCCATATCCAATGGAAAGGGGATAATCGTTGTATGCTCGGGAGACATCCTTCTCTCGCACAAAAAGATGCCGCGGAACATTCCGCATGGCCTCGAGCACTCTCTTGTCGCTGACAGGCGTGCGGTAATCGGGTGGATCCGATATCTGCTTCTTCACCATCGTCTCTCGAAGGCGAAAAAACCGCTCCTCTTTTTCCCCAGCTTGGACCTCCCGATCAAAGACAAAGCTGTGGAATACAAGCATTATCAAAGAGATGAAGAGGAATATCCCTTTCAGGCAGGCATTCAGGCGCGCTCTTTTCATAATCTAATCCCTTTCTCCCCTCAAAACGGGCCTCATGTCGTTAGAATGGACATCTCGTAGGAACAGAGATCTAGGGATAGCCCAGTTTCCAATTCACACATTTCTATAATAATTTAAATAGGTTGTCAACCGGCTAGTTCAATGATCATATGTGTGGGTCCAGCCCTGAAAGGGGAAGTTCTGATAAGTGCTGAAAAGGGGTGGGAAAACAGTTAATTCGCCCGCTTTTTTTCATGGGAGGTGTGGGTGATGGGAAGTCCAAGGGATTCGGCGTCTTGGTAGATCTCTGCAAACCGCTCCCCACGTTTGCTGCTCCTTTTATAATAATCGAGACAGCTCTCCAAAATGCTGACCACCTCATCCTCCTGGTAGATCTCTGGAAGCTCCTCAGCCAGACGCGGATGACGCCCCAGTTTTCCTGCCAGCAGAACCCGATACCCTCTGTTTCCTGTGGCCAGTGTACCTGCAGGACAGACTTCCATACACTTACCACACCTTACACATCGGTCATAATCGATTACAGGCGTTTCATCAGGGTCCTTCAGGCTGACCGCATCTTCGGCACACACTTCTACACATAGTTGACAGAGGGTACAAGGTTCTTCTGTCATCACGGGCTCCGCTGCCCCGACGATTCCCATGTCCTTGATCTGAGGCTGGGAACAGGCATTGGGACAGTCGGCCACGGTCACCCTGAATTCATGATGGTGTTTAAGCCCACCCTTTACATGCGCTTCGAGAAACTTACGGAGATCTGACCTCTTAAGAATTTGCTCCAGTCTTTCAACAAGTCTATCGCTATCAATCGCGCGGTTGGGGCAACCCCCGGGACCAAAACAAGTCTCAAGCTGATACCCTCTCACCTCATCGCTCATCTTGGCAAGATATCGCTCTTGGGTAAGCCGGACATCAGCAAGGGAAACCTTGGTCTTTCCGGCCTGTTTCGCCTCGTCTTCTACCCGTGCCCGCACCCTTTTTCTCACAAAAAATGGGACTTTCTTGATGGCGGCTCCAGCTTCCGCTGTCCATTGCATTCCTTTTGTTTCTCCTTACGTACTGTATCACGCACTGTATAGGGTATGATGGAAAAAATGGGGGATGAAGGGTCAGAAGTTTAGATCCTATTGCTTTCGTCCGTTGATTCCCCTATTAAAACTATAAGGCCAAAATAGGGCTTCGCCATTGACTTAAGTCAAAAAAATACCACAATATAAAGAAATAAGGCGCCTACTCAAACCGACCAGATGCGCAGCCATGCCCTTTGCGGGGGCGTGACGCATAATTAGGGCTTTGAATAACCTTGAGAGGGACCGGAATGATTCCATCTGTTAAAGAATGCCTTGAACTCATGGACCAATATGGGATGTTGGATAACATCAAGGCCCATTCTATCATGGTGCAGAAAATAGCCACTATTATAGGGCGGGGGCTGAAAGATACGGGTACGGACATCTCTCTGGAAAAAATTGCTGCTGGGGCCCTTTTGCATGACATCGGCAAGACCCTTTGTCTGAACACGGGTGATGACCATGAAGCCAAGGGCAGAGAGATATGTCTTCAGAATCACCTCGACGAGATCGCGGATATTGTGGGAGAACATGTACGACTAAAAGACTACCATTTGGATAGTCCGGTTAGTGAAAAGGAAATCGTTTACTATGCGGACAAGAGGGTAAATGACGATATGGTGGTCAGTTTAGAAGAGCGACTGAGATATCTTATTAGACGTTACGCAAAAAACATGACACATATCTCTAAAAGGATCAGAGAGAACTTCCAACTTTGTAAGGCCGTGGAGAAAAAGCTCTTTGCAAAACTGGATTTCCGGCCAGAAGATTTGGTCCACTTAACCAGATAGACGGATGGGTATATACGCTTGGAGCTATGGAGACTGGAGATTTGCTTTTTAAGACAGGGGGGGGGATACATGCTCAAAAAGATGACATTTATAGCATTTCTTCCTTTTGCTGTTTTTGGATTCAGCCATGGCATATTCGCTATGGACGCTAGCGGGGAGGAGGGATACGGACTCAAGCAAGAAGCCCCGTTGATTTACGCATGGCCTCAAGAGCAGAGAGTGCCCCCACAATTCTTAGCCCATAAAAAATGGATCCAAGCCTCTGAAAATGAGGAACTGGAAGAGCTTGAGGAGGAAATGCAAGAATTGATTGAGGAGATGAAGAAACTGGAAAAAGAGGCCAGGGAAAAGTTTCTTGAAGACATCTTGCCCCGTATTAAGGAAGAGATCGAGAAACTCAGGGAAAAACTCCGAAAATGGCGGGAGGAGGAGGACGAATCTAAACACATCAAAGTGGAGGGTATTGAAATTTAGGACTCAATTCCATAATTGCACTTAAGGAGTTGAAGCATGGTATGGCTTGTGGAAAAAAGGATGTAAAGAGAACACCTAGAGGCGTGTAAAAAACCATGTCGATCCGAATGATAGCACGAGATCTCTATCACCTCGAACAAGAGGTTGAAAAGCTGGGAAGGGAATTAAATACGGCACCGCTGGAGGAAAGGCCTAAATTGAAGGATCGACTTCGCAAAGTCAAAGCGGATCGAGATAAACTGCGCAGGGCCCTTGAGGGCAGCAAAGAACCCCCGCCATATCGCCAGCCGCGTTGATCATTAAACCCGTAACAGGATCAAGCTCTAAACATTTCAATCAAATCTGTTTTCTATCCAAGACTTATTTCTTTTTCAACTTCTTCAAGATCTTTTCCGGGGTGATGGGAAGATCTGTGATTCTTATGCCCGTGGCATTATAGATGGCATTGGCAATGGCTGGTGTTGTGGGATCCAGGGAGCCCTCACCCGTTTCCTTTGCGCCAAAAGGCCCCCGGGGATCATCAGTGATAATATGTGTGATAT
>JASFEQ010000252.1:0-6726 GCA_050124735.1 Desulfobacteraceae bacterium
AACTCTATGAGATTGTTCATCGCGCTCTTGCCAAGGACCCTGATCAGCGTTACCAGTCAAGTGGCGACATGCTTTCTGACTTGGAAGAGTGTATGCATAAAAACGAGCTTCGGGCAACCGCCCGGGGCCTTTCACAATATATGAGAGAACTTTTCGAAGAAGAGATCGCCGCTGAAGAGGGGGCCCTGCGCCAAACGGCTCAGATCCAATCGGTGGATGCGTCAGAGGCGGCATTGGAGACCATCGCTCTGACAACAAAGCGTGAGAAGACCAATGCGCTCTCTGCCGAGGAGTTGCCCGGAGGAGTGAGGGGAGGCAAGCACAGGTATGGGGCCATCGCAGTGTTCGCTCTAGTGGTTGTGGGTGTCGTGTTCGCTCTCCAGTTCAAGGAAACGTCTCTATCGCCGCCCGAGAAGACAGGCTCCGTATCATCAGTGAAACCCTCTGTCCAGGAGCCGGTCGAGCATTCTTCTAAAGTTGGTGTTTCAAAGACAGATGCCGCCCTGGCCTCGCCCGTTGTTAGTGAAAAACTTGAGGCGGGCTTGCGGGCCTTAAAAGAGGATCGGTACGCAGAGGCAGTGACTCTGTTCGAGGTAGTCTTGGCCAAGGAAACCGCTTTGAAGGAGGAGGTCTCGGGTCCGTACGCTCGGGCCCTGGTCGGGCAGGCTAGCATGCTCGCCGAGAATTCCCCCAGCAAAGCCGAATCCTTGTTCCTAAAAGCCATCAAATCGGATCCCAAAAGCGTCCAGGCCCATTTCCAGTTGGGTCACCTTTATGTGAAACAAAAGGAATTCACCAAGGCTATTGGGGTTTATCAGAGTGTGGCAGAGCTGGATCCTCAATTTTCCGAGACCTATTTCAATCTTGCTTTTATATACGCAGTAAAAAAAGAATACGCCAAGGCAGAGGAGATGTATCGCCGCGTGGTGGAACTTGCACCGCCTTACACGGATGAGGCCCTTTACAATCTGGCATTGGTCCAAGAAAAGCAGGGAAAAAGGGCTGAGAGCATAAGGAACCTTGAGAAGGCCCTTGAGGTTAACCCCAATAACGAGATGGCAAAGAAATACCTTCTCAGGCTCAAAGGAGATTCGGGGAAGAGCTGATGAATCCTAGCTTCCAAAAGATACGGCTCGCAGGTTTGCTGGGATTTGCTCTGCTCTGGATTCTTGCTGGTTGCGCGCAGATGCGTGACGCGAGCGAACGACCGCGCAAGGGTCCCGCTTATTACGGACACAAAGTAAAATGGAAGGGCGAAAGCCTATCCATCATTGCCAAATGGTACACAGGTAACGCGGAAAACTGGAAGGTGTTGGCCAAAATCAATCCAGCCATGGATCCCAATCGGATCCAGATGGGCGAAGAGGTTCGTATCCCGGAAAATCTTATGAAAACCCGCAAGCCCATGCCTGAAAGTTTTGTGGCCAGCTTTGTCCAAGAAAAGAAGAAAGCGTCACGAGCCTCACCCGAAGTTAAACCATCCAAACCAAAAAAAACCAGGGTCGGACCACCCAAAGAGATCAAGGCTCAGCCGCCGGCAAAGCCCGCTGATTATGAACACAACGTAAGATGGTCAGGCGAAAGCTTGTCCATCATTGCCAAATGGTACACGGGCAGCCTGGATAACTGGAAGGCCTTGTCCAAAGCCAATCCCAAAATCAATCCCAGCCAGATCTATCCTGGCCAAAAGGTTCGAATTCCTGGAAATCTCTTGAAAACCCGAGAACCCATGCCAAAGAGCTTTCTGGCCGACGCGGGTAAAAGGAAACCAGAAGCACCCCCTTCCGAGCCCCAACCACCGCCGCCGCCGGATGAGGAAGAACCGCAGCTGTTTGGTCCCAAGCCGTACCCCAAAAAATAATCGCCGTCTGCCGTGCCTCCCTAAATAGCTTTGGGCCACAGGGGGAAAGCGTGTCCAAGTAATGGTCGCATGAACTTCCCTATAATAGTTAATAAATGGTATGCTATGAGCACATTCGAGGCACCTTGCCTCTCACCGTACTCGGAGGAAGAGTATAGGAGACACAGCCCTGGCTAAACTTATCGCCTAATCGGGACAAAACTGACTCGGGCGTTATTTTCTAATCGTTTAACAAATTACACCCACGGGAATGGAGAGTTCTATGATGGCCAAGAAACCGTCCTATGAAGAACTGAAGAGAAGGGTCAAGGAATTGGAAAAAGAGGCTGCCAAGAGCAAGGCAGCAGAGGAGGCCCTAAGGGCGAGAGAAGAGAGGCTCTCAGAAATTATGGATGGAAGTTCCATACCCACCTTTGTCATTGACGGGGATCATGTCTTAACCCACTACAATCGAGCGATGGAGAATCTGACGGGTATTTCTGCCAATGAAATCATCGGGACCCGAAAACAGTGGATGACTTTTTATGCCAAAGAGAGGCCGGTTTTAGCTGACCTTGTTGTGGATGAGGCATCCGAGGAGGAGATGGCCCGTCTCTACGGGATTAAGTACCGAAAATCCGAAGTGATAGAGGGGGCTTACGAGGCAGAAAATTTCTTTCCTGACCTGGGGGAAAGCGGTAGGTGGGTTTTCTTCACAGCAGCGCCTTTGAGAGATGCTAAAGGCCGTGTGACAGGGGCCATAGAAACCTTACAGGACATCGGTCAGCAAAAGCAGGCTGAAGAAGCGCACCTGAAAGCGGAGAGACTGTACAGAACCCTCCTTGATTTTGCCCCGTACCCTATCGTGGTCTTCACCTTAGACGGAAGGGTCTCCTATCTGAACCCCGCCTTTACGGAGATCTTCGGCTGGACGTTCAAGGAACTTGAAGGAAAGCGCATTCCATATGTTCCTCAAGAACTTCAAGAGGAGGCCACTGAGGGTATCAAGAAGCTTTTCGAGGAAAAAATCATATTGAGGTATGAGACGAGACGGCTCACCAAAGATGGCCGCACTCTGGATGTGGTTATGCGGGCGGCGGTCTTCTCAGAAGTTGAAGATGAGCCTGCCGGTGAGCTTGTTATCCTGAGAGATGTGACCGAGCAGAACAGGATTGCGAGGAACAATGAGGCCATGCTCCGCATCAGTATGGCTCTGCCAGAATACCCTGACTTGGAGGAACTGCTGGATTACATCAGCAGTGAAGTGATCCGACTCTTAAGCTCAGAGGGAGCCGTTGTGGTCTTGCTTGATGAGCAGAGACAAGAGATCTTCTTTCCCGGCGTCGCTTATGACGACACAATAACCCAGAGGAGGGTGAAGGAGGTTCGATTGCCGATCGAACAGATGGATCAGGTGGTGGCGGGCAAGGGCACCAGGCTGGGGGAGCCGGTTATCGTTAATGATACGTCCACGGTGGACAGATCTTATCCAATTCGAGATGAAAAGCTTGGATACGAGACCAGAAGTTTCCTTCAGGTGCCACTCAAGAGCGGTGATCGAATTATTGGGTTCTTGACGGCCATCAATAAAAAGGAGGGGATATTTCAACAGCGCGATGTTGAATTGCTCAATACCATAGCAGGAACGGTTGTGCTGTCTGTTGAAAACGCCAGGTTTTCTGAAGAGCTGAAGCAGGCATACAGGGAGGTGAGCAGCCTAAACAGGGCCAAAGACAAGGTCATCAACCACTTGTCCCATGAATTAAAGACACCTATCTCTGTGCTCTATGGTTCTTTCAGGATTCTTGCAAAAAAAATGGCAGAATTGCCAGAAGAGGGCTGGAAACCCACCTTGGAGAGGGCGCAAAGAAATCTAGAACGCATCCTGGAGATACAGCACCAGACGGACGACATCATGCGCGAGAGACAGTACAAGACCTATGACCTCCTTTCATTGATACTTGACGAATGTGCCGATGAACTGGAAGTGCTCATTGCTGAGGAAGTGGGAGAGGGCCCTGTCATCGGACGCGTCAGGGAAAGGGTTGAAGAAATATTTGCTCCCAAGGAAATTATACCTGAAACAATTAAGTTAGATGCGTATGTGAAAGAAAGACTTGAGCACCTCAAAACCTCATTTTCTCACCGCCAAGTGGAAATCAGAAGCCGCCTTAAGCCGACTCCGCCTGCATATATACCCCGAGAAGTTCTGCAAAAGGTGATTGACGGTCTTGTAAGGAATGCCGTGGAAAATACACCGGACCAAGGGAAGATGGAGATCGCGGTGCAAAAAAGGGGAATCGGAAGTGAAATCATGGTGCGCGACTACGGTGTGGGCATAACGGAAGAACATCAAAGTCGGATATTTGAGGGGTTTTTTACGACCCGTGAAACCATGGATTACTCCACCAAAAGACCTTTCGACTTCATGGCCGGTGGGAGAGGGGCGGATCTTTTGCGCATGAAGATCTTCTCTGAGCGTTATGATTTTAGAATCGATATGAGATCCACCAGGTGCCGATTCATACCTCAGACCAGCGATATTTGTCCTGGCAGGATCAGCGAGTGTGACTTTTGTGATACAGAAGAAGACTGCTACCTGTCAGGCGGGACCACCTTTTCCCTCTATTTCCCACCGGGACCGGAAGCTGATTGATCATTATCTGTCCTTTTTTAGGTACAGGGCGTCACTGCATACAATGGGAACACATGATACAAGACACTAGTTTTTGAGGAGGAATAGTCGGATATGCGTCAATGGAATTGGTGTCACCCTTTCAGAACCCTGCTGATCGCTGTGGCTGGTATGGGATTGATTGCCGGATGCGACAGCGGCGAAAAGGTTGTCGATGAGGTGACAGGACATCGGGCTGTCAAACAGTACCATAAGTCGAAAAAAGACCTAGAGAAGATAGAAGAGCAGCAGGCGGAGAGATATGGAGCCATCCCCGATGATGAAGAGAAAAACTGAAGCTCTCCGTGCCCCCGCACGGGGCATCCTGGCGCCCGTCGTCTCCATCCTCTGTAGCAGTGCTACTGCGGGGGACGGGTGCAGTAGCTCTGCTAGGGAGGATGGAAAGGCGAGTAAAGGCTAGTAGCTCTTAGAACAGCAAGTTTTGTGAAACTCTATTTCCAGGCCCATCTCTCGGGCCTTTTTTACGGCCTCCTCAGCAGGCATGGCGATACGGTTGATACCGGCCTCCAAGGCCAAGATGTCTGTTTCGGCCCTGTGTTGACCCAACGGGCGTCCGCAACTCAGAGATAGGGGTATTTGAGGCAATCTCAATCGGGCCGCTGCTACAAATCGGGCCACATCCTCCGGTTGTGGCGGTTGAACACCGTCCATGGGGGTCTCCCGCATGGGCTTCAGCACGACGATGACCAGGGTGGTAATAGGGTGTTTGGCCACCATCTCCAGGGCGTGCATTTCCCCCTTGATCTTGCCATAGTGGAGCCCCACGACGATATGTGGGATAAGAGGAATTTTTGTGGCTACCAAGGCTTCCAGAGAAGATTCCATGACTTCAAGGCCGTCCCCCAAGTGATATACCTGGCGCAATGTGGACTCAGACCCGATCACGTCTATGAGCACTTCATCTATGCCTGCCTCTTCAAGAGCCAGGGCGGTTTTTTCGTCAATGAGTCCTGTGTGGATGGTTAATTTGAGGCGAGTATGCTGTTTGACCCATTGGATGGCCTCCAGAAACTTTGGCCAGGGGAGGGAACCACGCATATCTGATCCTCCGCTGAGGAGCACACCCGTATTGCCCTGCACGTCCAGCTGCCGGCATACTTCTTGTAAAGATTCTGGCTCAACAGCGGGAATCATTCCCTCTAGGATTCTACGGTGGCAGTGGTCACAATTGAGGGCACAGGATGTCCCAGTTAATGAGATGGCCGGATATCTGCCCCTTTCGCCCATGTAGTACATTTGGCCAGGGATAAAGAACTGAAGCCGTCTCCCATGAATCTCCCAGGAGAGTTCTCGGGCCTTGTCCAAAAGGGCTCGGAAATCCCAGGACTTTACATCTTCCCATCTGTAGGCGACTTCAGGGTTCACAGTCATATTCCTCTGGCACATGAGAACAATGGTCGATGAAAGAATTATGCTTGTCAATAGAGATTTTCATATGGATGAAGGACCCTCTCAATTCTAGAAAACAGATCGGCACATATTCTCACAGGGCTAATTATAATAGAATATTGTTCCTCACTAGAAAAAATGGTAAAGATGAGAACCAATGGTCTGGAGAGTTATGTAAACAAGAAACTCAGACTGAACGGAGGACTGCTATGGACCGGAAAGAGGTCATGGAATTGTTCAACAAAAGACCGCGGATTGGATCCTTGAGCACGGCCAACCGAAAGGGGGAGGTCAATGTGGCCGTATTTGGTTCACCACAGATGGTTGACGAGAACACGGTGATCATGGGAATTGGTCAAAATCGATCCTTCGGTAACCTGCAGGAAAACCCCAAGGCCGTTTTCATCGTGGTAGAACCTGGCGAAACGGTCATGGATTGGAAGGGTGCTAGGGTCTATCTCGAGGCGATGGATATCGAGACGGGTGGGGGCTTTTATGAACAGATAAAGGAGGATATCGCAAAAGCAGCGGGCAAGGGGGCTGCAGACATGATACACGCAGCCGTCCGTTTCAAAATCACGGAGGTGAGACCTATTGTGGATACGACTAGACAGGAAAGGTAGAGATGTAGACTCTGTGAGCCAGAGACCGGTATCAAGCTTGGCTCTATTCTTTATTCTCGTCGGGAAAGCGTTTTTTGATGGATCTCAACACATCAAAGCAAGAAAAGAAGGCCTCTATGATTTCCGGGTCGAAATGCTTTCCTGATGACTGATGCATCTCTTCAAGGATACGGTCTTCG